>CAZQUK010000411.1:0-2518 GCA_964596435.1 uncultured Oligoflexia bacterium | reverse complement strand
ATGTAAAATAAAATTTATTCTAAATTCTTTTCTATTACTTTTGAATTTAAAACAAAGAAAAACTGCACGAAAGAAAACAGTAACACAAATAGCCAAATATTATAATATGGAAATCCGCCCAAATAACCAGCAGCAACTATGGCTAAAGAATACGAGCCATCTCTAATTATCTCTATAATAGAATACGCCGATGCTCTAATTTTATCATGTGGCATTACTATCTTGTCCAATATTGTCCACGTTCTTGGCATATAAAATGAAAGCATAATACTTCTAATAAAAATAAATGTTAGAAATAAGATTGAGGAACCATTGAATAATGGAATCAAAACAATTATCGCATTAATCAATGGATAACCATAAAATAAATATTTTCTAAATTGTTTAAATCCCTCTCTTTTGGAACAATACTCAAGCAAAATAAAACCGAATATGCGCCCTAAAGAAAGGGACAGTTGTAATATACCAACCCGTGCAATAATGTTTTTTGGGAATATTTCGTTAAAATACGGGAAAGCAGCCGCACCGAGCAAACCAAAAGCAGCATATGAAAATAATTCTATATTCATATAACTTAAAATACTTTTATCTTGAAATAATGTTTTTATTGACTTGGGAATTTTAATAATTGTAGCATAGTCGCAATCAATAATTTCAGTGTCCTCTTCTTTCTTTACAAATAACGCCAAAGTAAAACCGATGATTGTAACGATCAATGCAAGATACCATGGATACATTACAGAATAATCATATAAAAAAGACCCGATCAATGCACCTAAAAGAAGAGACCAAGACCTGATTTTTCCCAATATAATATTTACTTTTTCAATTCGTTTATTATCTGATTTAAAAGGAGATATCAGCCAAGATTTAAATGCCCCATCTTCAAATGAAAATCCCAACGAATACATTATAAAACTTACATATGCAGATAATTCACTATGAAAGAGAGTTAAAACCACCAGTGAAGCGACTTTAAATAAAAAACCTACAATAGTAAATAGTTTATAGCCATATTTATCACTAAGAATACCAGCCGGTAAATTTGCAAGAACACCGATAATTGAAGTAAGACCAACCAATTTCATAGCACCGCTTGGAGTCATACCGTGTTTAGTTAATGCAATAAACTCATGAGAAAACATTACACCAGCCGAAAAATCAATAAAGAATTTGGAAAAAAACAGAATTTTATTTCTCATTTAAGGCACCAATATTAATCAGAATAAAAAATTCTTGACCTGCTTTATTTTCCAGTCTTTTTGACTCCTCGAAGGCCTGTATTAATATCTCTTTCATAAAATCAAACTGTTCCCTTGAAAGAGTCCTTAGTTGAAAATTACAATATCCTTTATTGTATTGGCCGAACTGACCATGCACTGGCTCAGACCAATTGCCCTTGTCTATAATATCTTTTGCAACTTCTTTATGCAAATTTAGAAATTCTGGTATTTTAGGTATATATAGATATCTCATGTTTGATTTAAAATAATTTGGTTTTGGTTCATATATATAACCCTTTTCAACAAGATTTTTTAACTCCTTCCTAATTGTCGCTTTTGAATGTTTACTAAAATCCGAATAATATTCTTCTAATTCTATTGAGTCCACAGAGTTTGTAAATGTATACATCAACAAAATACGAGCCAATCTGTTCCTTATAAAATAATCTATATGCGACTTACTTATTGATTGCATTTGATCGGGATTAAACAATACATGCTCTTCATAATCTTCCGTATCTAAAGATGGAACAGGAAAATAAGATTTTAATGATTCATCAGGAAGCTGATCGAGTAACCAAAGCAAGTAAGTTATTTTTGGATTTAATTTCAAATCTACTATAACTTTGTACAAATCTTTTGGCGAAGGAGTGAATTTATCCTGCTCAATGCCATAATATGTAGGAAGAGGTATATCAAGATTTTGTTTTTTTATGAAATCAGCCGCTGATTGGAATAATTCTTTTCTCTTTGCTCTTATATAAGTTCCTAATTTCATATATGTCCTAATTTACAGCGTTATTTATAAAATAGATCTTTATGTGCTAATGATATTATTATCATAATATGATAATTTGTCAATATACGAAAATAATATTTGACAACCCGCTTATAAGGAAATAAAAGCCTACAAAGAAAAGGAAATATTATGAAATTCAACAACCGTCTCATTATTTTAATTTTAGTATTCACACTGATCCCATTTTCGTTTTCATACGCAGGCAGAGGCGGCGGCGCCGCCGGTAAAGCCGTTGTATGTCAAGGTAGAGGTGGTGGAAGTACCAGTGGCGGCTAAAATTAACAAAAAAAAAGGATTCACGCTTGAATCAAGCATGAACCCTTATTTGATAACAGACTAATCTAGAGTTATTAAATAACGGCTCCTGCCTAAAAATTCAAGTACTAAATTTTTAAAGAGACAAATAAATCATTAAACTTACCCTAGGTAAGAGAAAGGCAGCAGTATATGCAATTAGTTGATAAATACGTAATTAAAAAAACCGATCAAAGAACAG
>CAZQUK010000410.1:0-2519 GCA_964596435.1 uncultured Oligoflexia bacterium | reverse complement strand
CAGAAAAAGGCGCCTTAACTGTTTTTTTAACAACCACGCCACCTTCCACTTGAATGCCAAAATCACCCAAAATTTTTTCAGCCACAGAATCTCCCACTAGCTGTGTTATTTGCGCTTTCTCTTTTGACATTTGAGTCGATACAATATCTTGAGAAGAATGGGCAATTATCCTACCCGTTGTAATATTCTTCATCCTGTTTGCAGCTTTAATTACACTTTGCCTTACGTGTGATACAAGCCCGTACCTCCTATTTGATATGGCCCTAATCCTATCTATGTCGACATTTTTGAAATTCTTTTCGAACCATGAAATGTCTGTTTCACTAAACCCGTGAAGCGTTAAGCTATTTAAGAATTCTCTGAATCTTCCTTGGCTCTTCTTTTGTGAAATCATATCCCAAAATGCTGCACTATCATTCGAGCTGCCAAGTGATTCCGCAGCCTTAATAAACTGACGACGAAAACCATCTAAGCTTTCCGTCTCCACCAGAAGGAAACTTCTTTCAAACTGCGACCTGACATTTGGGGGCTTTTTTAACATCTTTTTTGTCTGCTCTAGAAAACCTGCTTCAGAAAGTTTGTTCTGTGACATAAGATAAAACGCTTTTTCAAAATCAGTTAACTCACCAAGTGCCTCTTCAAAAATATGCAGCTCAAGCAAACTAAATGAGTCCATTTTTGCTTTTACCAATCTATCTGTTATATGTTCAACTTCTGTTTGAGTAAAATCTGCGGGGTTTTTTGTTAGGAAAATTGCTTTTTTAGAAAGAATGCTTTTTAACTTACTGTTTAAATGTTCAGAAAACTGCAATCGTTTTTCCTTGCTTTTTATTGACAACTCAGCACGTTTAATTGCCTCATCATCAGAAATTGTTTGTATCTTTCTTGCAGCTCTTTTTAAGAAACCAATTTTTTTAAGAAGAGTGTTGTCACCAAACATTTCATTTAATATTAAATCGGCTCCTTGCGATATTGACAGTCTGTACCTGCCTTTAAATAAATACTCCTGAAACTTGCGCTCATAAAACTCAATTTTACCACTAGCTGAAAGATACGTTGGTTTTTGAACACCCGATGCTTCAAGAACCCTGGCTTCAAATTCCTCTTGTAATTTCGAATCCAAAAATCTCGACATTCTTTCGGCAAACATTTCAGGAGTTGGTCGTCCCTCAAATTCTGCAATTTTTTGAAAATAATCGGGTATTTTTTTTGTCTCATTTGACTTTTTTAAGACTTTAATTTCTTCAGAGTTGTCCCTAAGCGCACGTTCTAAATTTACTTTTTCCTCAGCCATGAATGTTTCAAAAAAATCTAAAATTAAGTTTCTAAAAGAAGCTTTTACAGCAGTACTTGCTTTTATTTTTTCGGCATCTGTTAACTTATTTAATTTATTTCCATCTTCTGTAAAAAAGTCTGCTCTGTTTATTTCAGTAAAAAAGAATAAAAATATGGAAAGGCCAAGTCCAAGATGTAATATTTTTTTTAATATTTTTATTGAAAAAAAGTATTTATACAAAGTATTGCTTCCTCAATAGCTGTTCTAACTGTCCGACATATCGGAATATTTAGAGTTTTTACTTATTGCAATATTTAGAAAATATTTAGAAAAAACATTTTTTTAACTTATCCGTAAATGCGGTGCATAATTTATTAAGAAACCCACAACAAAAACTTAGCGATGGAGTTAAAAACATGAAAGATATAAATTAAAAGGACTATTTTGCCATGAAAAAAGGCACAGGTGTAATTTCAACTTCTGACCAAAACGGTATGATTAACAGTGCAATTTATAGTTGTTGTTAAATTATGTTATCTTTTAAGTCGGTAAGAAACAATGTTGATGCAACAGTTCGCTTTACCATTTATGATGACCGACCACAAAACTTTGAGGGTATATATGAATAAGTTTAATGAAATTTCAAGTTTAGTTTTCAGGCAAATTAATATTGAACGTTTTATTATTTCAGGACTCAGAATAATCCTTTGTGTTTTTGGTGCCTGGGTTATTTGGATAATTTTGAATATCGCTATTAAGAAATTTGAAAAACGTCTGGTAAAAAGAAACAAAACTGATGGGGACCCGCCAAGTGAGGCCGAAAAACGCGCTGACACAATTGTAAGCTTAATTAGACAAGGAATATTTTTTCTAACTATCATAATTGTTGGTTTAATTATTTTACGAGAAATTGGTGTTGAAATTGGGCCAATTTTAGCCAGCGCCGGAATATTTGGACTTGCCATAGGTTTTGGTGCCCAAAATCTTGTGCGTGATATAATTTCCGGTTTTTTTATAATTTTAGAAAATCAGATACGTGTTGGTGACGTTGCCGTAATAAATGGAGTTAGTGGACTTGTTGAAAAAATAAATTTTAGAACTATTATTTTAAGGGATCTTTCAGGAACAGTACACGTCTTCCCAAATGGAACAGTTTCCACCCTTGCTAATAAGACCACAGACTGGTCGGGCTTTGTTTTTGATATTGGTGTTGCATACAAAGAAAACACTGACATAGTTGTAG
>CAZQUK010000409.1:0-2554 GCA_964596435.1 uncultured Oligoflexia bacterium | reverse complement strand
GTATGACGTTTCCCTTTTGCTTGCTTTTAGTGAGGTTTCCTCCACTGAAATTGCTTTTTTAGCCAATTCAATTGCGTTACTAACCTTTCCAAATGACCACAAAACCTGAGTAAGTTGTGCACCAAGCTTTACTTCATTATCTTTTTTTAATTTTGTTTCAATGATTGTTGAAGTTGATGACGCTCCTGAAGATGTCGCAGATGAAAGGGCCGATGCATCTGGCACAGCAATCCCCATTGCCTGGTAAACTGGCGTTAAACCGGCAAGCATAGCTGCCCCGACTTGTGTATTTAATGCGGTCATCATATCTGTAAGATCCATTTTCATGACTGGTGCCTTTAAGTACCTTGTCCAAGTGGCCGACGCTGTGAGTTGCGGAAAAGCAGATCCTCTAATTCGTTTATATTCGTATTCGGTTGAGAGGATTTGTTTTTCGGCAATTTCAATATCCTCACTGTGTTTTAGGGCCATTTGCACTGCATCTTTAATTGATAATTGAAAACTTAAAGAGGAGTGCTCTTCCACACCAGCAAAAGTAATGACTGATGCGCCAGTAATTAATATAACAAGCACCAACAATAATATGTAAATATTTTTTTTCATTAAATTAACTTTCCTTGCTGTTGTATGAAAGTAGAATTTTCCTAAATTTTTCGAGTAATTTAATAAATTCTTTTTTTTCTTTTTGTGTAAGTTCACTCATTATTGGCTTTCCTATTTTTGCAAAAACTGTTCTGACTTTTATAAGTTTATCTTCACCCTTTTGGGTAAGCTGGGCATAGACTATTCTTCTATCACTCTCATCAGAGAGGCGCTTAATGTATTTAAGTTTTTCTAATCTAAAAAGAATTCCAGAGATGTTAGCCCTACTAACATTCATAAGCTTGCTGATCCTATTAAAAGCGACCTTATTGTTTTTTGAAGAGCCTATCATTGCAAGAACATGAAATTGGGCTCGAGTAATATCTTGCTCCTTAAATGGGGGTTGAAAGATACTATCTAATGTAAGATTACAGATCTTGATATTTGCAAATATTTTTGCATTTTCAAATGGGAATTTGATCCCATCAAAAGGGTCCTCAAAACAAGAATGCGTGCTTTTATTTTTCCGTATTTGCATCTGTCCCCAATAATATTAAATATTTTTTAATTGTTAACCTATTAACAATTAATGTGTTAACAAAACCTAAGTGGCTTGTAAATATAATCTGGTATTTTTTAGCAATAGATAAAACAGCAAGAACTTTGATAAGTGTTATGCGGCGCCGCACTACGCAGCACTTAGGTGGTGTGGGCATTTTTTGAACACTACAGAACCCTTGCCACAAAACATATTGAGGAACAAAAAAACATAGCCCGTGAATCTATGGAAAAAGAAAAACTTTTAAACCAGCAGCTATTATCTTCTAATCAAAAACTAGAAGAAAGTAAGCAACAATTGAAAGCTATTGATCAGCAGTTGTGTGGCCGCGAACAGCACCTAAAAACTGTAAACCAAAAACTATCTTCACACGAACAAGCAATGTGTGAGTCTGAAAAAAAATTAAAAACAAAGTATCAGAACTTGAGCGATTTAATAAAATCATGATTGGAAGAGAATTACAGATAATAGAATTAAAAAAAGAAATAAACACACTTCTTTCTGAATTGGGGAAAGATTTAAAATATTTGCAATAAAAAATATTCAGAATATTTATAATATTCTGAAGGTGTACATAGTTTAGAATAATCCTGTGTGCGGCCCTTTCGGGTTCTCATGCAAGTACATAATGACGACTTTCTAATCGCCTACCGTCATTATGCAGCTTAAATATTTGTTTCAAATCTACTTATAATTTCGTTCGAGTGGTATCAAAATTTTGTTATCGCCAGTAATTTTAAAGTGTTACCGCTTTTGAAAATCTAAAGACTTGACAAAAACATCCGTGACCATTATTATGGTCACTATGTACAGGTTGATTTTTACCTCAAAAGCAAAGCAGCAATATGAGGCACTAAATCCACGATTAAAAAAACAGGTAAATAATGGACTTTCCAGAATTACCAAAAACCCAAACCACGGCAAATCACTCAGAGGGGAATTAAAGGGTATATGGTCAGAAAGAGTCGCAACATTTAGAATACTTTATAAGATTCGAAATAAAGAAATTGAGGTTTTGATTCTTATTATCGAACACAGAAAATCAGTTTATGGAGGTCATTAATGAGACATAAAATTATATCAATCAGTAAAGCCAAATCAAAGCTCCTAGAACTTGCCAGAAAAGCAAATAGCGAAGGCCAAGCTTACCTTCTAACAAAGGATGGCGAACCAGTTGGCGCCTTGGTCCCTTTAGAAGATTACGAGTCACTTTTGGAAACTGCCGATGTTCTTTCCGATCCTGAAACTCTTAAAAATCTCGAAGAAGCACTAGCCGATGAAAAGAAATCAAATTTATGGAAAAGGGATGCCAAAGGAAAATGGGTTAAAATTAAAAAAACCACCAAGAAAAGTGCGGCTTAAAATCATGACCCCCAGCCAGAGCTGGGGGTTTGATACGCTTCGCTTGAACCG
>CAZQUK010000408.1:0-2555 GCA_964596435.1 uncultured Oligoflexia bacterium | reverse complement strand
TCGTTTTCACCTGTTTGCTTTGAGCAAATCTTTGCATTTGCCATTATTGGGTTAAATGCGATTAATCCGATTATTAATGTTGTGATTAGTTTTTTTAGGTCCGGGCTATATAATTTCTAGTTTCTTTACTTGCAAAGCAGAGGGCAAGCGCTGGGGGATTGTTGTGGTTTTTTCGGATCTAATTATTATTGGATTTTGTTTCAATTACATCAATTCTTGTTTCATGATTTCTTAGAGTCTTTCCGTGTTTATCGAGCGTATGATCATGCTCGTTAATTTTGGTTTCATGCTTTTCGTTTTTTGGAAATACGTATTCTTTTATTGTAGCCGTGAGATCGCTAATACTGTGTTCAATTAATATCAAATGGTTATTTATTTTATCTTGTCCTTTTTCAAGAGAGTCAAGTCTTTTGTCCACAGTATCAAGCCTCATTGAGTGACTTGCAACTTCTTGTGCAATTATATCAAGCATGCTTTCATTTTTATCAAAGCGTTTGTCGTGTTCGTCAAAGCGTTTGCCGTGTTCGTCAAAGCGTTTGTCGTGTTCGTCAAAGCGTTTGTCAAAATTATCAAACCTTTTATTAGTAGAATCTCTAAACTCTCTAAATTCGTTTGTGAGAACAAGGATAGGGTCGGTTATTTTGGTCTTTGTTTTTTTTGTTTTCATCGATGGTTCGTTTATACTTAATAAAACAAATATAATCAAAAACTTAATAAGTTCTTTAATATTAGATATATAGGCGGGAACGCCTGCATATGCACTTGACGTGACTTTTGGTTGAAAAGATCAATGAAATCAGGCGCAAGTTACGTCAAGTGCATATGCAGGGGGAACGTTGTAACGCATAGGGTTGTTCAGAAATCCAGTGGTTATCTTGATGTGTGCTCCTTATTTTTATTATTAAAAGTTTTGTGATGCACTAAGGCCTGTTACACCGGCTACTGTTTCAATTTGTGAATCAGGATAAAAAACCTTTTCTAGGCTTGCATTTAATACCGGGTTATTATTATTTTCCTGCTCAATTAAAAGTGCTAGTTCGTGTCTTACTTTATCAACATCCTGAATTAACTTTTTTGTTGTGTTACCATCAAGTTTTATTTGATCAAGCACAAAACATGCACCCTCAGGGCTTAACTTCGCAATAAGAAGCGGGTCTTCTTTATACTTATCAAGTGTACTTGCGTGAGCCGTATCAAAAGCTCCAAATATGCTCCATAAAATTGTTAATCCGCCGCCATACTTTAATACCTTTCCAACTTTTGTTGCTTTTGAAGCAATATTTGTACTATCAACTTTTCCTAAAATGCTATTAAGAAATGCATTATTTATTGTTTTATTCTGAAGCACTGTTGTTGCTTTTATTAATTTATGACCAGTAAAAGTTAACCCTGCACCCCAAAGGGCGGTTGATATTGGGTACGAAACTGACTTACCTTCATGATCTTCAAGTTCCAGCTCTAAAAGCTCAACCCGCTCTGTTAATTCCTTCACTTGTGCCTTGCAGTCCTCAGAAGCGGCAAGTGGTATATTTCCTGTTAATAAAAAACAGCTTATACTAATTAAACTAACTATTATTTTATGCTTCATTGTTGTTCGGTTTAGTGCGATTAATCCGATTATTAATGTTGTGATTAGTTTTTTCATTTTTCTTCTCCATTACTTCTTATTTATTGGTTAAAAGTTTTGAGCGTTCTCGGCGTTGTCTTGAACAGCAAGCTCATTAATTCTTGTTTTAAGTTGTTTTTCCATATTGGTTGCAATTGCAGCTTCAGGAACAACATCATTAAGAATTTTTTCAAGTCTTGCTGATAACTCTGAAACGGATGTACTTACAAACATGCAGTGATCATTATTTTTGGCGTTATTATCAACGGTTTTAGCAAGAGCGCGTGCATTTTTGAAATGAGCAACTGGATTTAGACTATCAAAAAAGCTTGAAGCTAAAAAAGCAGTACCAGCCCCGACAGTTCCTCCTACACCAGCTCCGATAATACCACCACCCGCTGCTTTAATAATATCAAAAATCACATAAAGTATTATTTCAATTCCCCCACTTGAACCAGTTGCACCGCCAAGGGCTGCACTGGCACCAAGCAGTAATCCAATATAAGCAGCACCAACAACTAAAGCCGTATCAAGAACACCCACACCCGCGGCTTTAGCATAGGATTTTAATTTTTCATTTTTAATTTGATCAAACGAAAATGCTTTACCGTTTGCAATTGGAAAACACATTTCATCAGATGCATTTCCCATACATCTTTCAAACGAAACTGAATTTGGATCTACAAAGTTTAATTTTATGTATTCGTTTTCACCTGTTTGCTTTGAGCAAATCTTTGCATTTGCCATTATTGGGTTAAGAGCGATTAATCCGATTATTAATGTTGTGATTAGTTTTTTCATTTCTCTCTATCTCCTTTTTGTTTTTAGATCTCTTTGTTTTTAAGTGATGAATCTTTCCATCACTTGCTCATAAACAAATGGTTGACTAAATTAGTCGGCGATTCTAGGCGTTTTTTTGTCTCGGTTATCTATTTGTTTTTATTAGTTT
>CAZQUK010000407.1:0-2582 GCA_964596435.1 uncultured Oligoflexia bacterium | reverse complement strand
ATAGCGAATAATTCTTAAACAAAAACACCCACAATATATTTTAAAGCAAGAAAAGAAATAGAAGACGCCAAGATAGTGCGTATAAATCTTGCCGACATAAACTTTTGCGCTCTTGCACCCAAATAAGATCCAAGCAAGCCACCAGCACCAAACATTATACCCAATAACCAATCGGGCGTTACTCTCACCCCCGCCTCTAAATAATGAGGGGCAATTAAATAAAAAACTATGACACCAAAAACGGAAGAAAAGAAAGTTCCCATAAGTGCAGATCCTGCTATTGCATAAACGGGAAGCGCAAAAAACGACACCAAAAATGGCGCAATTATCCCACCACCACCTATTCCATAAGCCCCCCCAATAATTCCCACAACAAACGCCAAAACAAAAAGCCATATTGGGTTAAAAGAAAACTCCTCACCATAAAATCTAAAAATAATTTTTTTGGCACCAACCTTATTTATTACAAGGGGCTCTTTATTGTTTGGAGAGTCGCCCTTTTGAAAAGAGTCAAACGTCTTTTTGAAATTCTTTTCAAGTACGCTTAGTTTGGAGTTTTTTAAAAATCCAAAATTAAAAATATCTAAAAAAAGTCGCAGGCCAATAAAACACAAAACGCAACCAACAAAAAACTTAAACCACCTTGGGTCTGGTAAAAATTCAATTCGTAAAAAGATACCAATAATAAGCCCCGGAAAGGACCCCGCAATTATTACCCAAGTAATGGGCCAGACCATGCGCTTTTCCCGGATATATCTGTAAACTCCACCAGGAATTGCAATAATGTTATAAATTAAATTTGTTGAATTTACGGCGGGCGACGTAAATCCAAGCACGCTCACTTGAAAAGGAAGAAGCAAAAAAGCCCCGGAAACCCCGCCCATTGATGTAAAAAAAGAAATAACAAACGCAACAAGCGGCGGCCAAAGTGGGAAAATATCAATATTTGCCACCTGAAAATGCATTTCTGGCTCCTTGTGCTACAACTTAAACGCACATTACCGTTCACGATAACGCGGAACATTCAATACTGCGTATTGAAGTGTTCCAAATAATAAGCTACTATCCTATTCTTCTTGTAGCAAGCAACAACGATCAGTAAAAATTTTGTAACTATTGTGAATAATATAATAGGGAAGGGGAAATAAATGAAAGTAAAAGAAGTACTAAGTAAAAAAATTGACGAACAAAGAATCCGTATTGGTAACATAATGAAAAACCATGGGGACAAAAAAGTCCAGGATCTTACTATTGCTCATATTTATCGCGGCATGCGTGGATGTAAGATTTTAACAACAGACATTTCATATGTTGATCCTGACGAAGGAATTAGACTTAGAGGTTACACACTTCCTGAATGTTTAGAAAAACTTCCAAAATCTGATAAATCAGAAATTCCACTACTTGGCGGACTTTTTTATTTACTGGTAACTGGCGATCTTCCTTCAAAAACAGATGCAGTTGAAATTGAACAAGAGTGGAAAAAACGTTCCACAATTCCAAGCTACGTTATTGATGTTTTACGGGCTATGCCAAAAGATTCTTTGCCAATAACAATGCTTTCAGCCGCGGTACTTTCCATGCAAAAGGAATCTCAATTTTCAAGAAAATATAGGGAAGGAATGCCCAAGACAGATTATTGGGAACCAACATTTGAAGACAGTATGGATATGCTTGCAAAGCTTCCTGGAATTGTCGCAAATATTTTCAGAATGAAATATAAAGGCGATACCGCACCACCCGCCTCTGACATCAAAGATTGGGACTGGGCTGGAAACACGGGCGTCATGATGGGTATCGAAGACAAAAGTTATCATGAACTATGCAAGCTCTATATTCTCCTACACTCAGATCATGAAAGTGGAAACGTGAGCGCACACGCCATGCACCTTGTTGGCTCCGCGCTTTCTGATCCTTATTATTCCTGGTCCGCAGGTCTTAATGGACTTGCAGGTCCAATACACGGTGGCGCCGTTCATGAAGTTCTTAGGTGGCTCCTTAAAATCAAAGAAAAATTCAACGGCATCCCAACCGAAGATCAGCTTGCCTCTTTTGTAAAAGAGACGCTTGCTTCTGGTCAGGTTGTCCCTGGTTATGGTCACGCCGTACTAAGAAACACAGATCCAAGATTCACAGCCCAGTACGAATTTGGCGATAAGTATTTACCGAATGACGATCTTTTTAGGATTGCAAAACTTACATACAAAGTAGTACCGCCAATTCTTAAGGGCGTTCAAAAAATCCAAAACCCATGGCCAAATGTTGATGCACTAACCGGCGCACTTCAATGGCACTACGGTTTAAGAGAATTCGATTACTATATTCTCCTTTTTGGAATTTCTCGTGCGCTTGGCGTCACAGCTAACGCCATCTGGGACAGAGCGCTGGGAATGGCTATTGAAAGACCAAAATCAATCACAACCGAAATGGTTGAGAAAATTATTAAAGGCTAATTACACAGCAAATTAATTTAAAATTCAAAAACGGGAATTGCGCGGCGCGTGGTTCCCGTTTTTTTATTATTCCTTTGAATCCAGGGTTATTTATCGTGTTTTCGGGTGTTAAGCTCCGAGCCTTGTTTA
>CAZQUK010000406.1:0-2588 GCA_964596435.1 uncultured Oligoflexia bacterium | reverse complement strand
CAAAACTTCTTAGTATTTTTCCCCTTGAAGTTTGGTCATCCATATGAGGATTATTATGTCTAAATCTATCGGTATTGATCTTGGAACCTCCAACTCAAGTGCTGCAATTAAAAAAATTACAACTGAGGTTCTTTCAAATAAAGAAGGTGAAGTTTTAACTCCATCATGTGTGAATCTTCAAAAGAAAAATAAACTTTTAGGAAAATCCCATAAAACGTGGCTTGTTGGTCGTTTAGCAAAAGAATGGCTTGCGCAGGATCCAGCCAATACTGTTCTTTCTGTTAAGCGCTTAATGGGTCGGAGTTTTATAGACCATGAAGTTCAAAAGATTATAACAGAAAAACGTTTTGCATATACAGTTCAACCATTAACAGATGGCTCTTCAAAAAGTGTTGCAATTTTACTTCATGGTCAGGAATATACACCGGAGGAAATTTCATCGAAAATACTTAAAAAGATTAAACTCGATAGTGAAAAACAACTGAATGATGATATTGACCGAGCTGTGGTTACAGTGCCTGCTTATTTCAACGACAAGCAAAAACATGCTACACGCATTGCTGCTGCTAGAGCAGGTCTTAAAATTCAGCGTCTTTTGCCTGAACCAACGGCGGCTGCACTTTCTTTTGGTGTGGGTTCGATGTCAAAAGATGAAAGTCAAACAATTTTAGTTTATGATTTTGGCGGTGGAACACTTGATCTTTCAATATTAACAATTGCTGATGGGCAATTTATCGAACAAGGTAAAAGTGGTGACATGTGGTGTGGTGGTGATGATATTGATTGCAAGATAATTGAATTTGTATATGCGCAAACTGAAATTGAAAATAACTTAAAAAATGGCAGCATATTAAAACTGTTTGATAAACTTCAGGGTGATCGGAAAAACCGTTTTTTAAGTGAAATCAAACAAAAAGCAGAAAAAGCAAAAATTGATCTAAGCTTTAGAGATAAAACTGTAATTGAAGTTCTTGGACTACTTAAAGATGAAGATGGCGATCTTCTGGACATTGATGTTGAAATTTCACGTGCGCAATTTGAAGAGCTTATTTTACCAATGGTGGATAGAAGTTTGGTTCTTGCCGTGGAACTTGTTAAGGAAATTGGTTTTGATTTGTCACTGATAGATAAGGTGCTTATGGTGGGTGGCTCCTCAAACATTCCTCTTATACTTAAAAGAGCAAAGGAAGTTTTTGGAGAGAAAAAAGTTCTTCTACATGAACGCCCGATGTTTGCAATTGCCGAAGGGGCAGCAATTTTAGCGCATCGTTTATCAGACAAACATGAATGCCCGGAATGTGGTACAGAAATCTTATTTGATGCTGAGAAATGTCCAAAATGTGGTTTTGGCCTAGATAAAGAACTTTGTATGAAGGATCGTATAGAAATTATTCATACAACATCGCACGATTATACGCTTGAACTTGAAGATGGTACAAGCTTTTTGCTTGTTGAACGTAACATGCCTCTGCCTTTTGAGTCACAATATTTATTTAAAATGGTTCACCACGAACAAAGATTGGTTCATCTTAAATTTTTTAACGAAGTAAATAGCACAAAAGAGTCCATCGGTGATCTCTGGTTAAGTCTAGATTTTGATCAAAATTATGGAGAAGGGAAAAAAGAACTTCTTGAAGAAATACTTTTAAAATTTAAACTTGATGAAAATAACATCATTACAGTTTTTGCTGAAATTAAAAATCATAAGGATATAAAAGTAACAAGAACACTGTCCAGAGGCAAGGAAGATGAGAAACTTTATCTTTCCCTCGATGAAGCGATTAACGCGGTTAATAACAAAGAGCAAAGCTTTTATGTCAAGATGGATTTTTTAACCCGCTCAATAGAAATAGCTAAATTAATTAATGAAGTTCTTGACCAAGAAACCACAAAAGTAAAAGAGGATATTTATTTAAAAGTAAAACGGCTTCAGAGAGTAGCTATAGAACTTAATGAGCAGAACTTGGCACCAAATTCCAAGATTTGTTATGTAGATGTTCTATTAAAAAGGTTTGATTCAATTATGCCTCCAAAAGAAAAACAACAACTTCAAGATAAGCTATGTGCTGTAAGGAAAAAGGTAGAAGACGGAACAATCGGGGAGATTACTCGTGGGCTAGATGTTCTACAAAAAGAATTAGAAAATCACAGTCATCTCGTTCCCCTAAATACCCTTGAAAACGCAATTGAGATAGCTTACAGAAATGGATCAAAAAATATTAATAGATTAAGAGAATATCGAGATAAGCTTATTGATTCTCTTTTAAATGATAACTTTTCTAAATATAATAGTGATTTAGACAAAATTACGCCAGAGGTTTTAGATATTATAGATACGCAGGGAAACAGGTCGCTTCGGATTTGGAAAGAAGTGTCTGCTTGTTAATTCAATAGGAGAGGATTTGAAAAATTGTCCAGTTTGTAATTATCGTGCCATTGATGATATTTTAAATAAATGCCCGCAATGTGATTCAGATCTTGATTGCTTTGATCTTCTAGAAAAAAATGAGAATATTAATATGAAGAAATTTCAAATTAAGTTATTTTTTCAAACTATTTTGATAGTAGTAGTAATATTTGCTATTGGT
>CAZQUK010000405.1:0-2602 GCA_964596435.1 uncultured Oligoflexia bacterium | reverse complement strand
CAAAGTTCAGACTAACTTAGGCAAGGCGGCCTGATTTTTTCGCTCAATTGAGGTAGTAGATTGTACCAACGCGAAAGTCTTCATTAATCTCATGATCTCCGGATGTTGATGAAGAACGATAATTCGGTGTACTGATCGAAAGCATTTCAATTCTAGAACTTTCATTAACGCCGATTACAACTGATACTTGAAAGGTTTGTGCGTTTTTTTCAATTGCATTTCGTAAAAGACGTTGATCGCCGCTTAATTCGGTGAGTGTATCATGGTTCAGATTGGGGTAAATATCTATGCTGTAATCAAACCATTCAGAGGCAATTAGCATACCGGAAAAGTCGATTTTTTTCGTGATTCGTGCTTGTGCCACGGTTTGATCGGAATACCTTCCAAATCCCATACTGTTGTTGCTTCCCGATACTAGTCCACCTGGACTCAACGAAATTGTTCCAACCAGCTCACAATTCGAAATTGGAGTGTGCCAGCTTTCAATCTGTTTTCCAAAAGTTCTCATGAATGGTCCTGAAATCTGATAATTACCATCCTCAACCCGCATGATGCCCAAGTATTCGTGGAGGACAAGGGCAAAACGTTTGTCCAACTGAGACGAATTCAAGGGCAACTGCGTCTCCACCGCCTCCAACTATTGTACCTCCACCTGTAGCTGCCAGCACGTGTGATGCCATTGCAATTTGCATTGTTGATATTAACAGTATTAATGATTTAGATTTCATTTGTGGGCTCCTTTGTTTTGTAATTAGTTAATTTATTTGTAAGTTTTTCGCGTGAAAGTCTAAAAAATTGAAGATTAAATTGATAAAGTTCTGTCGATCCCCCTTCTGTGAGATAGTTGAATAACTCGCGTTGAAATTTCTGAATTCTTTTTTTTGCTTCGCTGATTCTTGATGCGTTAATTGCCATAGTGATACCGCTTATCTCTCTTTCAAAAAATTCATTTTGTCCTTCGCGATCAATTGCTGCCTTGGCTTGATCCATCATTTGTTTGTGAAATTCTCGGATGGCCTTTTCAGATTTGGTTGTTGGAATGGCTATCTTAACATTTGTTTTAACCCACTTCTTGTTTTTAATCTCAAGTAGCCCAAGGCGCTCAAGTCTTGAAACAGCTTGTGTAACCTGTTTTGTTGTAATTTGTAATTGATTTGCAATCCAATTGTTATTGGGCTTAAAACCTTCTACCAATGTAAGATCGAGTATTGCTATATGATACCACTCACTAAGAAACTTGAATCGATCAAGTTCAAGTATATAAAAATTATCTTGAGGATTATCGGCACTATTTGCTAATGAGGCCGCAAGATAGCTTCTGCTGTCGCTATCACGGCTTGATTCAAGTGCGGTAGCCCGAAGAAGACGTTCGGATTTATCCTCGTCACACTTTAATAGCTTGCAAAATTCAATTGCTTGTTTGAATGATAGTCTGCGCTTTTCATTTACTAGAAGGCTTAAAAATGATGGACTGATGCTTAAATCTCTGGCCATTGCACGAAGGGAATAAGAGGGATTGCGTTTCGTCTTTTCCCGAAGAATGTCACTTAGTGCTTCAGAAATCAGTGATGTTTTGTTCTCAATCATTTGCATTGGGTAGCTTTTAACGCCGCATGAGTTTTGAGTCAATATGTTTGTAAACATAGTGTTGACAGCACTGTCAACATCCATAAATCACGTTTCTCTGGAATTATTGTCTTATCGAACCCGATTTTAAAAACTGGAACTCTTCAATATTCTTATCAAAAACCGTTCGATGTCCTAGTGAATATAGTGACCCAAAAAAATTTGGTGGAGCCGAGGGGAGTCGAACCCCTGACCTTCGCATTGCGAACGCGACGCTCTACCAAATGAGCTACGGCCCCACAGATATATATGTTCTTATTACCCTATCCTTTATCAAAAGTAGAGAAGGTTTTTCTGATTGACGCGCGTGGTACCAAAAAGTAGCCTGACACCATAATGAAAGATCTTGCCATTGTTCTTAAAGTTATTCGCTATGAAGAACGTCATCAAATTGTTACGGCCCTAAGTCAAAATAATGGTCAAATAAAAGCAATGGCCAAAAATTCTATAAATTCCAAACGGTTTGGAAGCACGCTTTCGCTGTTTTGTGCGGCAGACTGGGGTTATAAATTCCGCCCGAATGCCGAATTTGTATCTCTTACAGAAGCAAACCTAAGAAAGGCATTTCCAAACATTCAGGCAGATATAAAAAAATACACTTTTGCCTGTGCTCTAAGTGAACTAATGCTTAAAATTGCTCCCGAAAGAGAACCGTGCGAAGCGCTTTTTAAGATTCATGCAAATGCACTTAATGTTCTAAATGAAAAAAAAGATTATTCGCACAGTGAACTTATACAGCTTCTTAATATCTGTTTTATTAAAATTCTCGCATGGAGTGGCCATGACCCCCAGAATTTAATTCTAAACCTTAAAGATTCATCCATGCAAAATGAACTTGAAATTACGCCATCCGCCCTCCATGTGTTTGGTGAGCTTTATGGTAAAGCGGTGTCGTCATCGCTTAAAAATGGACTTGTTGGTGGAGCCGACGATCAAGTTTTAATTTTTAATTTTCTGCGTGGAGTTTTTAGGTTCC
>CAZQUK010000404.1:0-2629 GCA_964596435.1 uncultured Oligoflexia bacterium | reverse complement strand
TTAAAGAGATTTGTCAATTTTGCAAGGATGGAAATTGTGACAAATCTTAGTTCATACGAGGAAAATCAAACCACTATAGTTTTAGCCATAAATTATCACGATTAAATCTCTCACCTTGCGTCATTATTGGCTGTATATTCGGGTTTCTAAGAACGCTTTTACCTTCCCCTTTTATAAAATCTTCAGGCGTCCAGTTCTCCGGAAAACATCCGGGATTATAAATTTCAATACGATCTTTATATATTGCAAACTCATTTCCCTTGGGATCAGCAAAATCCCGATGGCAAAGTGAATTTATAATCGCTTCTCGAAGTGCCCGTATGGGAACTTCTGGTATCTCCACCCTCGGCCCCCCTCCACTCATGTCAGCGCGCCAGTTGATATGTTCCTTGATATATGCTTCGCTCTTTTCAATAAGGGAAAATATGTTGCCCTTAAATGATTGAATATCTAGAAATGTAATCTTGTCGGTTCCAGCAAAAACCGCAGCTTTAACTTCAATTTTTGGCTTATGGCCAAAAAGGACATTTCCAGCGTTTAAAAGTTTTTTTCCAGTAATAACATCAAGGCGATTAAGAACGTTCTAATGATAGCGCGATAATCCCAATATGGTGTTATTCCCCAAGCCTAGCGTCCAGCCACACAGCGGACCGAGTTGTTGTTGTTGCGGTTGTCGTTGTCGATATCGCCATTATTGTCATTGAAGTTATAGGCGTTATCGGAATTATTAGGATGCACCGAAGAAGACCAACGATAACCCAAGGTGTCCTGTTCTGCATCCT
Source organism: uncultured Oligoflexia bacterium (assembly GCA_964596435.1). Classification (GTDB taxonomy): domain Bacteria; phylum Bdellovibrionota; class UBA1018; order UBA1018; family CAZQUK01; genus CAZQUK01. Next base: position 1,847 of record CAZQUK010000404.1, on the reverse strand, counting down.
GCAAAGAGGTTATGATAAATCATACTATCTTTGCTTCGTCACATTTTCGCCTGGATTTTTCAATACAGGCCGGACTCCCGTGGAGAATTGAAACATGCTTTCAAAATCCTTGAATTTTGAAATTCCAGTTATCAACACCACTTTTGAATCTATTCCACTTTCTTTTTGTTATCAACATTTGTCTTTTGGGATAGCTGCCATTTGAGCCATGCCTTCGATTGCTTTTCAATATCAGAAAGTCGTTCTGACAGGACTTTAAACTCTCCAGAACTTATACCCTTCAAATCATATAGTAATCTTAATAACGCCAGTTCGGCGCGAACCGCCTAATTTTTACATGAAACTGAGCGCGGGTAATGGGTCGCGTGAGGGATTCATTTTAATTGCGGGTTTGCCTGGGTACAGGCAATACGCACAGAGTGCACCAATGAGATTAACCATGAAATTTACAGGGCTTCGATGTCGAGTATGATTGAGTGTCAAAATATCTTTTAAGATGTGAAAAACGGATTCAATCACGGACCGTTTTTTTAAGAGTTCGCTCTCGTCAAAGACCATGAGCTTGGGCTTCATTTTTGTACGAAGAGCGGTGATAATTCTAAGTCCTTTTTCCAGCATTTCTTCAAATAATTTTTGAGAAATATAGCCCTTGTCGCCAAAGAGCCTTCCTTGGATGTTTTTGCAAAGAGCTGGAACCACCTTGCGGTCATCGACATTACCCTTGGTGGTTTGAACGCTGAGTAATTCACCTTTTTCGTTAGTCGCAATATGCAGTTTAAATCCATAAAACCAGCCCATGGTCGATTTGCCTCGTTTGGCTAGGTTTTAAAAAACCTTGTTCGAGTAAATTCTTTTGTTATGACAAATTTTAAGTGGCGTTGAATCCACATAACTAATGTCGGTGTAATCGGCAAAGTGGAACTTCATAAACAAAACCAGGGGCACCAAAAAATGACGTTCTATCTCGATAAAACGGCCATAACTCAACAATTTTGGAAAGTCACTTTTGAAGTCGCGAGAGAGCGATAAGTAAAAATACTTGAAACACTTTAGCCCTGAGAACTGAAAAAGAATGAGGATCGTGAGTACCTCACTCATGCAGAGTCTGCACTGAAAAGTTTTTTTACCAATGATCGTTCGATACCACTCGGGCTCAAATTCTTTGCAAAAATCGTCAACGTAGCAAAACAGTTCCAATAAATTTATTTATTTAATCATCATTATCTCCTTGTATTTTCCGAAGTTATAAGTATAATGACGGAATGCTTCATAAAAAACAAGGGGGAAAAGTGGAAATAAAAAAAATTAAAAGTAAAATTGAAATAATTAAAAATGAATTATTAAAAATCAATGAGATGAGACCAGGAAGTTTGTCAGAGCGATACAATGTATGTGGAATTAAGAAATGCAGGTGCAAGGACACAAAGAATCCACGAAAGCACGGTCCGTATTTACAGTTGAGCTTCGTGCATCAGGGGAAGAATGGAACAAAATTTATCCAGAAAAAATCCTTGAAAAAAATCGAGAGAGAACTTGAACAATATAAAAAATTTAGGGAACTGACCAATGAGTGGATTGCGTTGGCCATGGAGTGTTCAAACTTGGAATTAAAGCTCGAAATGGAAGAAAAAGATGAAAATTAGGCAAGAATCCTAAAAATATCAGGCGGTTCGCGCCGAACTGGCGTTAATAGGGTCCACTGCACTTCAATCTCTAGGAGCAGTCTTTTGAGATGGGCTGTTTTGTCCTCGACGTGATTGGCTAGTGCTACACATTTTAGGATTTTTATTGAAGACGCGAAAGCCTCTTGTCCAAGATCGTATTTTAGAATTTTTGGTAATTTGATT
>CAZQUK010000403.1:0-2631 GCA_964596435.1 uncultured Oligoflexia bacterium | reverse complement strand
AACTGCCAAGCCTTTGCGCTGAGCCACAGGAACACCCTGAATGCGTCGCCGCTCAGGGCCTGGATCTTGGGATGCGAAAAAAGATCATGCGACAGCGGAAAAAAGTTGGTGAGCGGACCTCGTTCAATTTGAGGGTGCTCATGTTTAGGTCCCTCATTTTGAGGTGGCTCAAAATGATTGGGCCATGCGATCACTTCGCAGGATGATGGTGCATTCATTCTCTCTCCATTCGTGTTGACACTGAACGCACGCCTCTTTAAGAATAGAGAAGTGCGCTCCTGGTGCTTTTCAACAAAGCACCGGTTGCAACCAGAAGGTCAGAACCGTTCCGCCAAGAAAGATGCTGACCAACCAAAGTTTCGATTCAAGAGCCCGGGGCCAAACCCGGGCTTTTTGTTTTTGGGGCATTGAAGAGCGACCCAGCCCCCACGGGTCTCGATTACCTCTTATGGCGGCTTCAGGATGCGCGGCATCATAAACGGTCCTTTCTCCGTGGAGCACACGGGGTGGACCGGACCGCAGTAGGAAGAAAATAGGTGATTTGTAGGAAACTCCCGAAAGTTTGCGACTGATCGGGAAATGTCAGGTTTGCTAAATGCTCGGAACTGCTTGAGTCGTAACAGCCTGAAATAAAAAAGCCTCCCACAAATTTCTCTGTGAGAGGCCCTGATAAATGGCTCAGGAGGAGGGATTCGAACCCCCGACCAGCCGGTTAACAGCCGGCTGCTCTACCACTGAGCTACTCCTGAACTCACATGATACAAAACAGATGATAGCGCACCATCACCTGGAAAACCATTCTTCTATAATATGGTGTCCCCAGTCAAGTGTGTTTTTTTCAATTCTATAATTTTGATGCGTGTAATTTTAAAATATTAACGCACTGCTAACCAAAAAGGTCCCGGACCAAAGTATCACGGAGGATACTTTTGCACGCACCGTAGGTGCGCCTGAAAGGCGAGGCCCGTGATGGGCCGAGTGACACTATTTGCGGTCACCCATCAGCCTTAGCAACATAAAAAACAGGTTAATAAAATTTAAATACATGGTTAGTGCCGCCATTACGGTCGATACACCGGCTTCTCTAGAATTCACACCACCTTCATTGTTTGCCCACACAAGCGCCATCTGCTTGATTCTTTGTGAGTCATACGCCGCAAGTCCTGCAAAAATAATTACCCCCGCAACCGAAAGCCCAAGATGAAGTGATGTTGAGCCTAAAAACATGTTAACAACGCCTACAAGAATCAAACCCCAAACACCCATAATTAAAAAAGACCCAACCCCGGTTAAATCACGTTTTGTTACAGCGCCAAAAATAGCCATCCCGCCAAACATGCCAGCGGTTACTAAAAACACCTGAAAAATAGAAGAATATGTATAAATAATAAAAACTGCCGACAAAGTCAGGCCGTTAACAAGCGAAAATGCCATAAATCCCATCAGTGCCTGCATTGGACTAATTTTCCTAGCAAGCGCACTTAAACCAAAAACAAGTCCAAGCTCTAAGATAATCAAAAAGAAAAAAAGCCCACGACTATTAAGGAGCGATTCCATAAACCCCTGGCTCTGGACGGCCATAAACGCTGTTGCAGCAGTAACAAGCAGTCCTACCGACATCCAGCCATATACGCGTCCTATAAATCTGGATATTATTATTTGTTGGTTTGGTGATAAAATCGAAATTGTATCTGTTCTCATGACTTGGGTCCTCCTTTGGGCTTCCGTATAATAGCAGAATCCCTACTATATTATCAAAAGTTAAAATGAGCATTATAATAACTTAGTCAAGTCTTGAGTTTATTGTCGGCCCAGGTGACGCGCCACAAAAACGCGGGGGTGTAAAAAAATGTCTATTGCATTGTTGAAATTTCGGTTAAAATTTCATTATGCAAAAGCGACGTAAAACCATCATAATTAATAGGAAATTTCAGTTTAAGTTCACTTTTTTTGTATGTTCCTGGATTTTTGCCATTAGTGTAGTTTATCCACTGGTTATATACAGACTTTTTGATTACTTCGTGAGCTTTTCTGCAAGTATTTCAGGTGGGGTTCCATCAAAATTTTTGCTCGATACAAGAACAGAACTAATTTGGCTCCTCGTGTTTTTCCAACTGGTTTTTGTTGCTGTTACTTTTTTAATAAGTCTTTTTGTTTCGCACAGAATTGCAGGTCCTCTTTATAAGATGCAACAATTTTTTCATAAAGTTAGAGGTGGAAAATTTGGGGATCATTTAAAGTTTCGAAAATCTGACCACTTTAAGGAACTTGCCGATGATTATAACGAAATGATGGAATCTGTTCAGGATATTCTTACGCAAAAAACGCGTCATGTTTTAGGTTTACTTACTCAGGCCGAAAACACACTGCATAGAGTGGAACATAAAGACGAAGAACTTGAAAAAGTTCTTGATGAACTTAAAGACATCAGAGAATCATGTTTGCGAGATCCAAGTCCTGAAGTTTCAAATGGAAATGAAAATGGTTCTGGGCATAATGAAAGAAATGAAAGCGAACACGCTGGAAATCTTTGATTTCCAAGTAAAGTATGTGCTTTAAGTTTCGACCCCATCATTTGCTTTGTGTGTTGGGCTTTACTGGCAAAGGGTATTCAAGTTCTTTTGTAAATAA
>CAZQUK010000402.1:0-2642 GCA_964596435.1 uncultured Oligoflexia bacterium | reverse complement strand
TTTTTCTATCTATTTCGTCTAGACACTTAAGTTTTTTTGCTCAATTGGGGTAATAATACTGTTCCATTAAGTTCATGCGGTCCAGTTCAGCAATCTATTGCCGATGGTGACCTAAAAGACTTTATAGATTCGCTTAAAGCCATCAAATAGCGGTATTGGATTATAGTGCTTGGTAGAGGCAGAAAATGAGTAAAACAAAAATTACTTTTTATGTGGGATTTCTGTTAGCAATCTCAACATATAATGCTTATGCAGATTTGAATAATCCAGAAATAAACAACGAAATTAATGACAAGTTTATAATAGAACCAAGTTTTTCTGTGTTGTTTTTCAACCCCAAAGCCATAAATGAGCAAATAACCATGCTTAATAAGATATATCATCCAATGAAGGTTGATGATATTTCTTTTGCAATGTTTTTGGGAGGATATCTCGGCTATCAAGTATCAAATCGTTTTTCAGTAGGATTTAATGCAGAAATAACGCCTAAAAAATGGCGACCTGACGTGCGAGGATATGATGAAAGAACTAGATTTTCTGTACAAATAAACACATCATTTTATTTTTTCGGAATAAAAGGAAAATACACATTCTTTGAGAAAGATAGATTCAGGATTTATGCTGCTCCAACACTAGGTTATGCACAATATGAACTTGATTATGTGACAAGAATATCTGATGGTTGGACAACATCAGAAGGTTTGATTTATACATCCTCAAGTGGGTTTATTGCTAAAGCAGCCGCTGGGATTAATTATAACATTTCAAGTTTTCTAGGCGTATATTTTGAAGGCGGATACTTATATGCAAAATCAGGAGCACTGCAAGGTAATCCAGATTCAGTAAGAAATGCTCTTTCACCTAATGAGACATTAAAATATGTTGATGAAAATGGTAAAACAAAGATGTCTTATCTTGATTACAGTGGAATTAATTTATTGGTTGGGTTGTCTTTTGTTTTTTGAGAATCTTTTTTTAAGGATTTATTCCTAACGCTTCTTCTTCCTCGTCCTCATCATCTGCCTGCGTTTCTTGAATCTCATTTGATTTATCTTCTTTATTATTTGTTTGCTCCTGTGACTTATTTCTTTGCTTTTCATGGCTTAAAAGAGGCATATCGCTTGTCTGCGTGGATTCTGTGATGGTTCTACTCTCTACCGTAATAGGTGGGTCACCTATCACCCACGGGTCGCCCACCATTATTACACGAACCACATGTTCTTTATTTACTCCCTTCTTTTCCTCATTCAATTCTTTTGCGATTTCTGCCTTACATTGTTCGTGTGTTAACTTGCTCAGGTGAATTGCCGCAGATAATGCCTTTTGCGTGATATTGCCACTCTCTAAAGCATCTCTAACGATTTTATCAAGCATACGAATGGCATTAATCTGAGAATCTTTATAAACTTCTTGTGCGTCTTTTCTGATTTCCGCCAAAGCCCGTTGGTATGAACCAGACGCTCTGCGTTTATAAATGGTTCTTCTATCATAATTGCGTCCTAAAATATTGATGATATCAGTTGTGTTTATACCCGGATTATGTGCCTCTACATTTAATATGGCTTTACTAAAGTCATCAAGTTTACCGTTTGGGTTAAAAGGTGGTCTACCTATGCGTTTTTGTGTATTAAAGTACAATAAATCACCCCCTATATCGTATATACACTTTTCAGATTTGCTAAATCATATATAAAATGATTTATTGAAATATTGATGTGCAGTCTGTTTGTTTTATTGGAATTGACAATTTACGCAATTAGAGCACTAGAAGAGGTAAGTGATTAAATGAATTATCAGCGTAACAAAGTAATCTATTTTTTAGGTTTTTATAGTAGGCAACTATGGAGTGGAATCCAGCTTATTTTTAGTGAGTTTGGTATTTCTGAATCTCATACCGAGTTGTTGAGGGGCACATTTCCATTAAAGGCGGCGGTTCGAGTGCTTTTTACCGGAAAAGAACAAAAAGACCTTATAAAAAAACTAGATGACTTATACGACCAATTTCAAGAAACTCGTTATAAATCTGAATCTAAGACGGAGTTTAATGCAAGGTTGAACGGACTTCATGATATATGTCGAGAAATTGAAGCTTGCTGTGAAGGATATGGCGATACTCTTAACGATGATGAACTTGTGGTATTCAAAGTTGGGAAGTTAATGTCGATTTGGCATAACCTAGAAAATCCTCCTTATCAGTTAGATGAAGATACCTATCGACGATTAGAGCAATGTTGTAAAGCTGTAGGTTTTAGCGACAACGTCTTTGTAAAAATACGATATGCTCATGACTGTAAAGAAGAAGTGTGTGTTCATCCTCATGTATGGAAGGCACACAATGCTGTTATCTTTTATTTTGATGAAATGATTGCTCGTTCCTTGCTTGTGGGAATGGAAAAAAATATTTATAAATGTCCATTAACGGGATTGGGAAATCTTGAACAATTTAACATTGACCTAAATTTATCTGAACTTCAAAAAGATATTCCACTTTCTCTTGTTTTTATAGATTTTGATGATTTTAAGGCTCTAAATGCAAGATTAGGACATGACAATGCTGATGTTGTTATCAAGACAATAGCAAGTCAGCTTAAAGAATTGGTGGTGTTTCGGGGTGAAGCTTACCATCGTAGTGGTGATGAATT
>CAZQUK010000401.1:0-2673 GCA_964596435.1 uncultured Oligoflexia bacterium | reverse complement strand
GTATCGTTTATTTTATGGGTATCTTTTAGCGTAAAATAATACGAAACAGTTTGTAAAACATCACTCTTAAATGGCAGATTATTAAAACTAATGCTTTTTTTAGTTTTAATTTCTAAAATACTTTGCGTTCCGTTTTTGTGTGTAATGAGAGCATCAGGAACTCCACAAAGATTTAGTTTTTTATTAAAAACTGGTTTTGAGTGCGTGGATATCCAGCTTATTTTTTTAAAATCTTTTATGTTTCTACGCAAAAGTCTTTTTGTTGGAGAATGAATTAAACCTATAATAAAATCAACAAATATTTCAATTAAGTCCTTTTTGTGATGAATTCTGATACCCGCATTTAGCTCATAAAAGTTCATATTCACACAATCTTTAGAAGAATAGAAAAGAGAAACAGGACAAAAGCAGTATTGAGAGAGGTCGCTCGAATAAACAATGTCTCGTGTTTTATAAAAATCTGTTTTTTTACTTTCCTGTGCTAAACGATTTTCATACTGTTCATTTTCAGTTAATAATTTTTCAATATAACATGTTGCTGAATTAATACTAATTTCATGAATATCTCTTGAGCCAAAAAACTCAAAAGCCGAGCGCGGATGTGATCTATATTGATTATTCTTTGATAAAAGATAGCTTATGTAATTTTTTTGCTTATTTGTAGCATACTTTTTTTGGGAGTACATAATGGCATCAGTTATCAGGTATTAGGCAAAGGATCAAGTGCTTGGCCAATTATCCCCTACTCTCCCCCACTTCTTTCTTACTGACCACCAAAAAGATTAAAACGATTATCCGTTATCTGGTATCATGGTATCAAGGTATCATGTTATCGGGCCGGGGATCAGGGGAAGGAGAATTTCCGACCACCGAGAGAGTCCGAAGGGCCGATGGAACCGGGGCCGTAGGATCCGATTCAGATGTCCGTTTCTCCGTGGTTAAGAAAAGAGAATATGATAGTTGGCAGGAGAAGGACAGCAGAAAAAATACTGTTATCTGGCCGGGGGTCAGGGCTGGGATCAGTTACAGTCAGTTTTCAGTTTACAGTGGAGAATTTCCGACTACCGCACACAGACAGCCGACAATCCGCTTCAGTGTCCGATGCCGAATCCGATGTAGATTATACAAAAGCAAGTAATTCTTCTCAGTTTACATAATTTATTTTATCAAAAGAGCTTTTTTAGAAAAATATTACTAATTATTCAAGGACGCACACCGATGGAAACATTTATTGCAGGAATTGAACTTTGTGAAAAATATGTTCAAGAAAATTCACCAAAGGACGATGTAGAGGCTGCATAAAAAAGTTCTTGGCCGGGAGGCCAACTGTCAACGCAACTCCTGACTAGTGCAAATGAGAGAATTAATAGTCTAAATATTTCCAAGGTTCAAATCCATTTGAAATGGCTGTTTGAACAATACTGTAAATTACTGCAGATGCTTTTGCTCCATCAATTTAATTCAGGCGGTTAAATCACCTAAAACCCTTTACTTTATTAAGCCATAATAAATTGCATCAATATATTGGCCATCTTTTAGAATATGTTTTCTTAAAATACCTTCCCTCTTAAAACATGCTTTTTCTAAAACCTTGGCAGAAGCTTCATTGTGTCCCATTACATGAGCGCATATTCTTACTAAATCATATTTATTAAAAAGGTAGTCACAAAATACCTTTACAGCATTTGTCATAATACCTTTATTCCAAAATGGTTTTGCTAACCAATAACCAATTTCAGCTTTATGGGAGATTTTTAGTTCAACAACCCCAATACCGCCAATAAGGTTTCCTGTTTTATTTCTGATTACAAAGTTCTTGGGTTCATTATTGTTTTTTTCAGATAACTCCTTCTGGCGTTTTATCCAAAATTCTGCATCTTTTTCTGTATAAGGATTGGGTATTGCTAAAGTGTTTTTGTAAATATCAATATCATTAAGATATTTACAAAAATCAATTTTGTCTTTTTCATTAATTTCATCAATATAATAGTTAGAATCTATTGTTATCATATATTATTCCTTTGCTTTAATAATCAAACTCTTTTTTTAACTGGCCAATTTCCTACTCTTTCTATTAAAAACAAAAAGCATTATTGAGGCTAGACCAATAAGAACCGCTGCAATTAAAAAATTATGTCTGCCAGTCTCACCATATTGAATGGACCAATAATTTATTATGTGTCCGCCAAGAAAGAATATTTCCGCCACAAATATGCGCACGCCATTTACGCGACCTTGAATATTACTCGGAGAGTTTGTTATAAATTCCGAACTTATACTTGTTCGATATAACCCAACAAACATGCAATTAATCATATAGAACAAAAGAATCAAATAAACTGACGGCGTAAAATAAATCAGCAAATACGTAATGGACATAATAAATAAAGACATTGTAGCAATAGATGTACTTCTGAGTTTATCAATTTTCTTATTTTGCAGCAATAAAGAACCAAAAAACAAACCCAAATAAATAGCAAATCTCCATAGACCTATGTGATAGTCTGATAGTGCTAGTTCTGTTTTGAAATATGGAATAAAGGTTGTAAGGGTTAGTCCTTGGGACAAGTTAAATAATACTATTGTGAACAAAAGAATTAAAATCAAAGAATGATTAAACGAATATTTATAGCCTTTTACTAGATAATTCAATTTTTCTGAAATAGTTTTAGA
>CAZQUK010000400.1:0-2689 GCA_964596435.1 uncultured Oligoflexia bacterium | reverse complement strand
AAATCCATTTATCCGTTTTTGTACACGTATCCGCCTGTCCTTGCGGCTTTTAAAATCCACATAAATACGCCAGAGATCTTTACCGTTTTTTTTATATGCAGAAACAGCCATGAATCCTCCTTAATAAATTAGAGAGGATTCAATCATTCGATCGAGTTCGATTCTTCGAAAATAGAGCCTGCCTCTAAATTTTCTCGCTTTAACGAAACCCCTGCTTGTCATCACATGGATTGCGTTAACCGTCCGCCGAAGATATCGCGCAGCCTCTTTTGAGGTAAGCCAACAGAGTTCATCCAGTGGCTCATCATAAACTGTTCCCAACGTCGCTAACGTTTCGTTTTTTATTTTACTCATATGTTCTCCTTATTGCCAGCATCAAAAAATTGGTTCGCGCTCTGAAGACATGTTCATATGCCCTCGACAAGTTCCTTGAGGGTTTTCAGATAAGCCGCAAACTGCTTTTTACCCAAGGCGCTTAAATTGTAGGTGGTTCGAGTCTTTTTATTATCAACGAACTCCTTTTCAAAACTAACGTATTCGGCGCTCACCAGTTCGCGCATGTGCGTTGCCATGTGGCCATCTGTAAGCCCAAGCAGATTACGAAGAGTGACGTAGTCAGTATGACCACGACTTGCCAGAAGCGCAACGATGCGGGTTCTGACTGGCTGATGAATTACTCGATCAAACCCGATTCTCATCTCATTTTTTATTTTATCCATCTTCTTGCTCCTTATTGGTTTATTTCTTCATCTGATGTGTCCGGGCCTTCCGGCATTGAGACAACAGGCGCTACTTCTTTTTTTGATGGTCGCCGTTTTTTTGTGCGCGGCGGTTTCTGTTCAGCACCATCCTGCCTTGCCGCTTCTAGGATTGTCCCTTGTTCGCCGGTCACGCTGTTCATGTTCTCCAAGCTCTTTTGATTCTTTTTGCCGGGTTCATTACTGTTTGTCGGCGGACATTCCGACTGTGTGGGGGTTTCCCTTTCAAGTATGCCGCCACGCCGCTCTGGCCACTTGAGCGGATAGGGGATGCTCATCCGCTTCAAGACACGCTCGGTCTTCATGCTTAAGATGCAATCCCCGATCTTGAGTGTTTTGATCTCGTTCGGATGAACTTTGAATTCCTCGGTTTCACGATTGGATGAATCTCCGGTTTGGATGCCGTCTGACGTCCGGAATGTTTTTTTGACGACCTTTTTTGTGCCCAGGTATTTTGACCATTCCTCGGCATCCTTTGAATCATCCTGCCGGAAGATGAACCGTACATTACAATTGCCCATCACCTGACCCTTGAAGGTTGGGCTTACCCGTTCCAGATCAGAAAGCGTTTGATGAATAATGGTGATCATAAAATCACTTGATCGCCCCTTGTTCAAAAATGTTGCAAAGTTTTCGGTCGCAAAAGCGTCAAACTCATCCACATAAACCGCAAAGGGCAGACGGCTTTTTATTTCCGGGTGCAGCTTGCGCAAGCCGGACACCAGCATCATTTCTTGTAAAAGAAGTTTTCCAACTCTTGAGCTTTGCACTGCCTTGGCTTCCGTGGGCAGATCAACGTACAATATTTCGTTTCGTGATGTGATATCCAGAAGTGAAGCAACCGGTCGCTTCCGAGAAGCCACTCCCTGCGGCACGCAAAGAATCGGACCCCATTCACTTTTGGCAAACGAATTGATGTCCAAAAACAAGCCCTGCATGTTTTGTTGTTTTCCGTCTCCGGCCTGTTTCTTTAGCTGGCTGACAAGATCGGCAATTGAAAAATGCTTGGGCCTGTCATCAATCAGCGCATTGAACGCTTCGAGCAGTCCGAGTTCACATGCCTTGGCGTAAAATGGCTCACGGTAAACGCCTGAGTTGAACCATTTACTCTGAAGTTCTGATGCGTTCCCGAGGCTGCATGGATTCCACCTGACACTTTCCTCTGGCCATGAGGCGGACAAATAATGGAGATGTTTTTCCCTGCCGATTGATCGGCAAAAATCCCTGATTCTGACAAACTGCTGCCTGTCACCTTTCGGGTCGATGATCAGCGCGCCGCACCCTCGTGCCAGATTCAAACGGATATGGTGTTCATTCAGTGCGCTCTTGCCGGTTCCCGTGGCTCCAACAATATGTGTGTGCCGGAGCAATGCAGTATCAGATATGAACGTATTAACCACGTCAATGCCACCGCCGCCGCCGGATTGTTTTCCAAAGCTGAAGAACTGCTTGATCCCGCGCCATATATGCTTGCCCGTACTGACGGCAAGAATTTTGAAAAACTGCGGTTTGATAACTGACAACCCTGCCAGCATCAGCACAATTGCCAGAATGCCGTACCACTGCCATGTGGATATTCCCATCAGCTCCGTGTACCAGTTTTGATATTTATGAGTCAGCATAACGTGTCCTTTCGAGACAGGGCAAATGCCCGTGTCATTGTTTTGAGTAATTTCAAAAGCCGGTTTTCCGGCTTCTGGTTTTTATTGGTCCCTGCACTTCGGCAAATCCGTTTTAGTCGATCCAAAATCTTCTTGTCGCCTTTGGAGTCGATTATCAGCGCGCCGCTCCCTCGCGGCATTTGCATCAGATCTTGATAGAGCAGATGTCCCAGCATTTTTGGCTTATTGGTCCCCATGCCGCCCAAGACATGAAAGTGGCAAGTGTGTTTTGGCAGAAATACTTTCTTAAACCAGTTCATGAAAGACTTT
>CAZQUK010000399.1:0-2703 GCA_964596435.1 uncultured Oligoflexia bacterium | reverse complement strand
TCTTCATTTGAGCGCTTTACTAATATTCGATCGTGTAATGGTCGGACTTTCATATGTTTTTACCTCCTAGTGAAAGTTTTAAAAAAACTATTTGTTTTTTGCCTGTATGTAAGAAATGGTAACTAGCCCTTAAATGTCAAGAAAACACCAAAATAATAGCTATAACTTACCGAAATATAGGGTATTTTTTAGAATTACTTGCAAGAAGTGGAGCTTTTGGGGTAAGGGAGTGGTTGTTGATGGACCCGTAGCTCAGTTGGATTAGAGCGCGACACTACGGATGTCGAGGCCACAGGTTCGAGTCCTGTCGGGTCCGCCAGTTGAAATGTAAAAAGGCAGCTTTCATTTAGTTGGGAGTTGCCTTTTTACATTATAGGTGGCTTGATTGGAATGCGAACATAGGCAGGAGGTTTGACCAAAATACCAGGAAGATATTTTTGGTTGCCGAAGGCTGTAGCGACCATGATGGGAGCGAAACAGTTCTGTCTGGGGCTGCCCGCATGAACTAAGCTAATGTATTAATATCATAGAAAAAAATACGTTTTTACATTCGCGCATTGGCCAGTTATTCTTTTGTTTATCAATATAATAAATAAAACCGAGAAGTTGGTGGGGAATACATAATAGTTATCAGCAAAAATTAATAATGAATAAAAATGTTTTGAATCTGTCACTAATAGTATTGGTTTTCAGTTTTCAAAGTATCAACGTTTGTGCGGCACCCAAAAAAGCTTGTTTGCTTTCTGTTTATGGAAAACTTGCGGAGCGTCATACGCAACTCACTGTAATTGACTTTCATGCAAATAAAACTTCACTCCCACAAGAGTATGATGCGGTTGGGCGTTTTTGGGGCAATAAGGCGGATTTTTCAAGTCTTCAAGATGGTGAGTACGTTTATTTAATAAATACCAACAACGAATTAATTTTCAGCACACGTGTTCCAAATTTAGATATTAATCCGGACCAGCCCGGGACAAAGTTTCTTGCAACTCATAGAGGTTTGTATAAAAGACTTGAAAATCTTGGAAAGAATCAAGAAATAGTTGCGGCGGTAGAATTTAAAATTTCAAATGGCAGGGTGTCTATTTTTAATAATAAATCTGGAACATTTCGTGGAAACAGTTCTCATTTACAGCATGCAGAAAATGTTTTTTTTAAGAGGGGCCTTCCTATTGAAGTTGAAACTGTCAGAGTTGATGTTTCAACGCAGGTTGCAGTAAAAGCACATTTTTCCGAACTTGAAAGAGCAGAAAAATTTTTAAAATTTGCAAAAACTGATGATTATAAAAAAATGAAATTACTCTCAGAAAAAATGTATAAATTAAGTCCAAGTAGTTCGCCTCCAGGTACAATAGATGCAAATAGAATCTATGAATTAACCTCCCAAGCAATTGAAAAATTTGACCCAAATTTTCCTGTTTCGGGCACTGTGTCTTTAAGTCGGGAAGTGCAAGAGGAAATTTATTCTGACGTAATGATGAATGCGTTTGGCTACTTTGCAATACTTGAAAAAGAAGAAATTCCGCACTTAATAAAAACATTTAAACCTTTTGATAATTACGATGGATTTCGACTCAACATAAATGTGGTCAGTGATCTTTTCGAATATTATGTGCAGCAGCTTGAAAGAGTTGCAAAATAAACTTAGGGCGAAGATCTAAGTTTATTTTTTGGCTCGCTTGGTTATTAATAACCTTCTTAATGTTCTACTTTCTTTCCTTGATACTGGAAATCTGACAGAGAGCGTTACTTAGCTTTGGTTTTGGATTTTCATTAAAAAGTGCCACAGGATCACTGGAGCTTTTGTTTATTTGTCTTTCATACGTTAATTCGCATTCCACTTTAAGATCGTAAATGAGGTGGATACCGGAATACATATCTGTGTATCCAAAAATAATCGCAGCGTAAGTTTTTGTGCTCTTACGGTTCTTTATATCGGTCACGCCAATGACAAACGGTCCGCTTAGTGCAGCATTTAAATTTCCAAAGGCATCCTGAAGCGTTCCCATTGCTTTATAGTTTCCGAATTCCTCAAGTGCCTCACCCTTTAATGTGCTTATGAAGGTTTTAGAATCATTTTCCATGAGGGCTTTATACGAAGTTCCAATAACATTTCTTGGTGTTTTATAATCCAAACAGGCTGTTAATCCAAACATGGATAGCACAAGAACCATTAAGATACTTTTTTTCATTGGCTTGCTCCTCATATGGATGACGAAAAATAACTATTGCATAAAATGTTAACGCAACTTGTGATGAGCTGTATACACGAGCTTTTTGTAAATCACAAGCTTGTTTGAAGTAGCACAAGGGGGCGCACCCTAATTCGTCATAATTATTAATGAATATCTTATTATTGGTAAATGTCGTTTATGAAAATGACACAGCTATTAGAACTGCCCCTTTTTTTGTTATTTTACCTCTTTGCAAAATGCCGGTGTGTAACCTAGGTCCAAGCAATCAAGGAAATCATCTGATATGTTTTTGCAAAAATCCACATTAAACCCCATGTCGATGCAGTTTACGAAATATTTTGGCGCGTCCTTACACGTTTCTGTTAAAAATCCATTATCATCACATTGCGCAAACCCGGGTTTCGCGTCTTTGCAAAGGTATGAAGGATAGCCTCTTTTTGTGCAATCTTCAAAACTGGGTGTAGCTGTTTTACAAGTTGAGGTTGGATAATTCAGATCATAGCATGCA
>CAZQUK010000398.1:0-2706 GCA_964596435.1 uncultured Oligoflexia bacterium | reverse complement strand
TGGTTGTTTTTACAAACCAGAAAAAACTCAACCGATGTAATTTTTGTAGCCTTATGCTCACGCTCTCTTGTTGGTGTATAAAACACACCAAATTCAATATTATCATTAATAATCTCTTTTTTTATTTCACTTGAAGCACCAGAAAATAACTTTATATTTACCTTTTGATGCATGTTAAGAAACTTGCCAATAATTTCAGGAAGTAGGTAATTGCATATATTATCTGAGGCACCTAAACTTAGATCGCCAATGCAATCTTCTTTGTGTGATTGGATTAAATTCTCAATATTTTTTATTTCCTGAAATATTACTTCACATCGTTTATAAATAAGCTCACCAATGCTGGTAAGATTTGTGCTTTTTTTGCTCCTGTCAAACAATTTGATATCATGAACATATTCAAGATTGCTGATAGTTTTACTAATTGATGGCTGGCTAACTTTCATTGATGCGGCAGCTTTAGTAAAACTTTTGTTTTTTGCAACCTCATAAAAATACTTAAGATGATTCATTTCCATACATAACCCTAAGTTATATTAAATATAGCTTTTATATATTTTTTTTATACTTAATCAAGTGATATTTTTCCGCCTAAAAAAAAGAAGGATAAAATGAAAAAAAACATATTTGTAATTATTGTTTTAATATTAAGCAGTTATCAGTCTTGGGCGGGCACCTTGGGGCAGGGAGCTTTACTCATCAAAGAAATAAGCGGGAATGGTATTATACCAATTGTGGTTTTTGATCTTGATGAAACAATTGTAAACTCAGCGCCAAGACGCTACCTCTCATATCTGGAAGCACTAAGTAACGAAATATTAATTGATGATTACCCAGACTTAGTTAAACTTGCAAAAAAAATGACTCTTTTTAACATTGAAAAGCTCAAAAACACTTACGATACAAAAAAACTTTTTAATTCACTTGGTATATTTGACAATATATTTATAAAAAGAGTTTTTGACATAATGTTTCCCATTTATTTAAGCAATAAATATATGCTTCATGACCAGGTAATTCCAGGAGCCAACGCTTACATAAGGTTACTTATGCAAAATGGAGCTTTTGTGGTTTTTATATCAAGTCGTTATGAGGCAACCCAAAAAAAAGGAACAATTTTATCTCTGAAAAAACATAAATTTATTAAAAGAGGCGATAGTTATAAAATAATTCTGCGTCCACAAGGAATGTCGTCAATTGATTTTAAAAATATGGCATTTAAAAAAGTAGCAGGCTTCAAAATAATAAATGGCACTAGAGCAAAAGTGGCACTTGTGTTTGAAAATGAACCCGAAAACATGAACGCAATGCTAAACTGGTTTACTGATGCAAAAGCATACTTTGTTAAAGGCGCATATATCAAAAAAGAAAAGCTTGAAAAAAATGTCGAAAATATCCGTGACTATTTATAAAAAGTCCAAAGTGGTCAAATGCTTTCAATAATTGCATTTAATGCGGTATTAATGCCTTGGTGTCTTGAAGTTTGGGTCATAGAAAATTTAAACACATATAGCCCTTCTCAGTTTACAACAGGTTTAAAGTGGGTTGGAGAATATAAGGAGGCTAAGTAAGGGGGAGGAGCCCGCTAAATTAATTATCGGTCAGATCAAGCATATGGATGTTAACAACTACGGTTTTATCGAATGATGCTTTTGAGGTTTTAATAATATCATTGAGTGCCGCCTTAAATTTTATAATTTCATCTTTTATTTTTAAAACGTCCTCATCATTTACATTAAAAATATTATAAAAATATCTGTTCACACTTTTGGGGCCTTTTGGCGTAACACCAATTTTAGAAATTTTTTGTATTGAGCGGTTAAACCAGTACATAAGTGGTATTTTAGCTTCCTCATAAGACAAATTACTTAAAGCTTTTTTTGCTGTTCCTTGGTACTTATTATTAACTAACTTGATTGCACCAATTTTTTTTAGTTTACTTATTGCTTCTTTTTCTTCCTCAAGACTTATACCAATCTTTTTAGAAACAAAGCCATCTTCATGTTTTTTTAGATTTAAATATTTCTTATGGTAAAAACATTTATCAATTGCCATAAAATATGGGTGTCTTTTTTGTAATTCTTTTACAAGTTTCCTTTTGGCATATTGTTTATTAAGTGTTGGAATATTTTCTAAATCAACAAATACATCTAAAAAATCAACCAACTGCATATGAAAGTTTTCTATAATTGATAAAATATTTTCAAGAGTTGGCGGGGTTTGGCCACACAGCCAACGCCTTACAATAAATTTTGATACTTTTATTTTTTCTGCGATATCAATAATATTAACTCTGGGTGTAAGGTGTTTTATAAGCAAATTAAAACTTTCTGGTTTGCTTGGGTAGTTTAATTTTTTATTTATAATGTCTTTAAGATCGATTTTACAAACATCACAAAATTTTACAAAATCAGGCCAATAAATACGCTTAAGCCCACGTTCCCACTTTGAAACCTGGTTATAGTTGTATCCTAAACGCCTGTTTATAAAGCCCTGTGAGCGCCCCCCTCTTATTGCGATAAGTAGTTCAGATTTAAGCTTTTTATGATCCATATAGCTATCTTTGCACTCTTTAGTGCATTTTTATACATAAAAGCTGCATTTCTGGCTCCTTTTTTGTTGATTAAAATCGTCAAGTAATGTAGCTTTGTAACCCGAATTTTTTTCTGAAGTGCAACTAATTGGAATGATTGAGAAAGCGTAAGT
>CAZQUK010000397.1:0-2710 GCA_964596435.1 uncultured Oligoflexia bacterium | reverse complement strand
GTTCATCTCAAATTAGATCGCTATGTAGGCTCCAGTTTGGCGCCCGCAGTACAGATTTTTGGAAAAATCAAAGGAATCAAACTTATTAGCAAGTCGTAATATTGTATTAATAAAAGTGGTGGTTTTTGGAGATGTTTGACTTTCAAGCTGAATGTCATTGAATATATCTATGCAGTTATTTGCTTGAATTGATGTAGAAACAAAGAATATTAGAGTAATGAAAACAAACAATTGATATAACGTATTAAATAATGATTTGCACATAACTACGCAGATAGTCATACTATACTTATAGTGTTTTAATCAACTATTTTGTTTTTAATAATAAGATAATTATAATAAGTAGTTATTTTACTTACCTATATGGACTGAATGACACTTAAAAGACATTTTTGAAAGTTAGTTTGTTTGATTCTTTTAATTCTAGAACTGAGCTCAGAATATTTATTGTTTTCAATTTCTTCATGGCTTTTGTATGCACTTGCTATTACTTCAAGTTTAGATAAAACTTCTTTTATTGACATTAATTCATGATTTATATTTAGGATTTCAATTAAAAACGCATAACCATGATTAAAAAGCAGTTCATCAAAGACATGCTTTGCTGTTTTTGATTCGCCCATTGGGATTAAACTGTTTTTTATTTCCGCAATTTTAAATAGGTAGTCTATGGTATCAAAATCAGATTTTGATTTTATTGTCGTCCAGATACGGCTTATATCGGCATTGTTTGGTCGCCTAACGGAAATATTAATTATATTGTCGCTGGCTTCTGGGGCTTTATAGATAATATAAGTGTTGTTTACTGGAACAAAACCAATAAATGGAATCATGTTATTAAGTTCTGCCCTGTACTTTGGTATTGATTTTGCGAGATCAAAGGGCTTTAGGCTTGCAGGAACTGCTTTTGATAATGGATTTGTTCCATAATACTCAATTTCAATAATCAAAAAATCCGAACCATGCCTCGCAATAAACTGAGTTAGAAGATCAGTGCTTGTATAAAGTCCCGGTCCAAAATTAAACCCTTTTGAACCAAAGGTATTAAAATATCTTATTCTTGCATCATTTATCAGCGCTTCTATATTGGAACCAGAACCCGCAAGTTGTAATTTGTATTCAACGTATTCCGGCTTGTTCCAGTGAAATAAAATAATGGATTCAGCGTGTGATGGGAGTGATAAAATCAAAATAGTTAAAATAAGCGTACTTAAAAAATATTTTCTATTTACATGGTGTTCTTTGACTAAGAATATTTTTAACGTCCGCGATATTGAATTCAAAATAGACATTCACAAGGCATATAGCGCATTTAGTCAAAACAGGCAACGTATTGTATACAAGAAGAGGCCCCAGGTTCCATCAAGACCGTTTGGGTGTGCTTTGTAATATGGATGCAAAAGAGAGGCTAAAGCCTGGTGCAAGAAGAATAAATTTTTAAGCAATTGCGCAGTGTAAAAACATAAACTATAACCTGTTGATATATAAAAGTAAATTACTCAAAATGCCACTAATGTTCTAGTAGCGAGTTGTTGACGCAAGGCGCCAACTAAGGTATGTGGTTTTTTGGGATTGTAAATAATGAAAGAACTAAAACGCATATTATTTAAAATAAGATTTTTTCTTATTTCATGTTTCTTAATAAATTTATTTATTTCACCTCAGATACTAATCCATAAAGTTTATGCAAATGATTTATCAGAAAATCTTTCACAATCACTCGAAAAGACATTAATAATAATTTCAGACCCAAACATTGATAACAATATTAAAAGCAAAGAAATAACCGCACTTTTTGAACAAGTGGATGAACTTTGCCAAGAAGACGGCTCTCTGGTTGTTGAGACACTTCAGGAAATTAATCGACTTTTAAAATCACAAAAAATTAATGAAATCATTAAAGACACATTTTCAACTTTAAAAGACGTAAATATAAATATCCCACAAGAAAGTTTAACTCAATTCTCAATCAATCTGAGTAAGTGGCTCGAAAAAACTGATAAGACAAAAATTAAATATCGAATATCAGCATCATTAGAGTTAATAAGATATATTATCTCAATTGAAGAAAGAAACCTTTTTGATGTAATATCATTAAGTAATAATAAACAGGACGCTGTTGAAAATATACAAAAAGATGTCAACATTATGCGCAAGCAGGCTGTTGCATTAATGAGCCTTTTTCGTGTTGTTCAGGAAGTGCAGCAAAAAAAGAGTGAGATTTCTCCAAAACAAATGGAAATCATTGCGCGTGCCGTGAACGATATGGGTATTTTTTACATTAAGTTACTTCAATCAGTTAGTAATAATACGTTCTTCTTTAGCGATGATGCACTTAAATATTTAAAACCCTTCCAAGAGAGTCTTGATCCAATTCCATCTGATAAGGTTCTTGAGCTAATAAAACAGGAATTCGGAAAAGAGGTAAATGAGATTTTTATTGATTTTAATCCGGCTAAACCTCTTGCAACCGGGACTGTGGCACAAACGTATCAAACAAAAATTCGCAATAAATCAGGCTCTCTTCAAGAAGTAATTGTTAAAATACAGCGGCCTGGCCTTATGGAGGTTCTTAATTGGAACCACAAAATGAATGAGTTTCTAACAAAAGCCGGGAATCTGTTTGTTCCTGAAAAAACCGCACCACTTCTTGATGTGTTGGCTACACAGTTAATTGGAATGGAAAATGTATTTAAACAAGAATTAGATT
>CAZQUK010000396.1:0-2726 GCA_964596435.1 uncultured Oligoflexia bacterium | reverse complement strand
CAACAGATTTTAATGGAGAACGCAGGTAGAGCAATAACTCAAATTTTATTTGAAAAATTTCCATTAGCTGGGCAGGAAAATGAAGTCTTTATTTTAGCGGGTAAGGGAAACAATGCGGGTGACTCCTTTGTTGTGGCTAGGCATCTTTTAGGTCTGGGGCTTAAAGTTAGAGTATGCCATCTTGCAAGAGCAGAAACCTATACTGGCACGACAAAGATAAATTTTGAATTACTCAAAAAATTTGATGCAAAAATTGATTTTATTAATTTAGCAAAAAGTTTATCAAGAACGATAAAAGCACAAAATTCTAAAATAATTATTATTGATGGACTCCTGGGCACAGGGCTTGTTGGTGAATTACGTAGAAATTATCAAGAAGTTGTTAATGTCATAAATAAAAGAGACAACATAATGGCAGTAATTTCTATTGATATTCCAAGCGGCATAAATGGTGATACTGGTAATGAGCATGGCGGGGCCATAAAAGCAGACATAACTGTATCCTTTGGCTTTCCAAAACTTGGTCATTTTTTGTCTGAAGGTTCAAAAAAAAGAGGAAGTCTTGTTAATGTGGATATTTCTTTTCCGAGTGCTTTTAGATTAGAAGGAGATAAATATTTAATTACAAAAGGTATCGCTAGTGATTTGTTAAAAGACAGGGATATAAACGGTCATAAAAACTCTTTTGGGCACACGCTCTTAGTGGGTGGTACACCAGGACGTCTTGGTGCAATCCTAATGGCTACTAAAGCATGCTTAAATACAGGGGTGGGGCTTGTTACTGTTGCAACTGGGGCCAGTGGTTATCAAGCACTCTTAAAAAAACTTCCAAGTGAAGCAATGGCAAAACCAATTAGTTTGGTTGGCAAAGAATTTAAAAACTTCATTGGTGAGTTGTGTGAATATTCTGCAATTGTTGTTGGACCGGGTCTTGGAATAACTGACGAAAATAAAGGTTTATTGGAAAATATTCTATCCAGTTTTAAAGGACCCATAATTTTGGATGCAGATGCACTTAATGTTATTTCAAAATACAATTTACATAATAAGCTCAAAAAGAGAAGATTCACCACAATTTTAACGCCACACATAGGGGAAATGGCAAGACTAATTGGCAAAGATAAAGACTCACTACCTGCTGATCCAATTGCCTCGGTTCAAAATATTCATTCACAAACAAACGCCATTATCGTATTAAAAGGGGCAGCCACTTTTATAGCATTTAAGCATAATGATAAATTAAAGATTTACTTGCATCACTTTCCAAATAATGGAATGGCAAAAGGTGGAAGTGGAGATGTTTTAGCTGGTATGCTAGGTGGGTTGCTGGCTCAGGAATATTCGGGGGTTGATGCATCAGTATTAGGCGTGTATTTGCATTCGCTTGCAGGTGAAATAGCTGCTCAAAAATATGGAACTAGAAGTATGACCGCAACAAACATTATTGGAAACATTGGAAATGCATTTAAAAAACTTAAAAAACCGTGTCAGAAAACCTTCCCTGTGGAAGGTCGTATCTGGTTGCGCTGAGCAGGATCTGAACAAAATTTCTAGTGAGTTTTGCGCAGAGCTTGAGCCAGGAGACATTGTTCTACTGGAAGGTCCTCTTGGGGCTGGAAAAACCACGTTCGCTAAAATTTTGCTTAAACAATTGGGGGTCAAAGTCCCACCAGAGGGAAGTCCAACGTTTCCAATTGCCTATGAATACTCTGGAGCAATAGAAAGTAAATTTCAAAAAATTATTCATATTGATTTTTATAGATTAAATTCCGAGCGGGAAATTGATGAAATTGGGATTCCCGAATATTTCTCCGATAATAACACCCTTGTTATCGCTGAGTGGTTATCTTTTTTCCCTGACTACAAAAAATGCATCGTAGAAGATGGTATCTTCAAGGGAAAAATTTGGCAGATACTAATTGATTTTAGTACAGAAACTCTCGCCAGCAAAAACGTTGAAGATTTTTTGAATCTTAAGCGAATATTATCAATTTATTTTTTAGAGGACTGATTGTCAGTGCGGTAGTTGTGAAAACAAACTAAGAGATTTTAGTATTTTTTCAAGAAGACTTGCTCTTGAAAATAACATTAGAATGCCCCTACATTGTTTATCACTGCCGACTAATACCAAAGTTAAGTGCTCGTCTTTTGCTGCGCCAAGAGCGGAACGTATCATATTTCTTTGGCTGCTTATGTTTGTACCTTCATCTGGTGGTGAAAATTCCAGAAATTTTGAATTAATTAAGGTTTTCCAAAGATCTGGAGCAACTGTGGGGCTAAACATAAGGCCCGTCCAAAGAGCAAGTCTGGCGCGATTAGCTATTGCAGCATTTGCAATAAATTGTGGCAATTGATTTGATTCTAGAGTCGGTAAAATTGATAAAAAAACCAAATCATGAACTTCATTACTCATGATCATATCGTTATTTAAAGGAAGTAATTTACATAATGCAATACCGAGTGGATCTGGGGTGTTTTCTAGCATTTTTTTGTTCCATAGCGCTAGTCTTTGAACCGATCTGCGTTCATCCTTTTTGTGAACACTCTTAATTTTTGGTTTGGTTTTTATTATTGGTGTTTTGTCGTCTACTTGTTGGGTGTCCTGAAAATTTGTTTTTTGGATAATATTTTTTGAATTTGTATGTGCAAATATTTCCCGGGTTCCACTTTCTGGAGGTGCAGAAATAGAAATAGTTCTATCCATTTTTTCTTTTGGTTTATCAGTT
>CAZQUK010000395.1:0-2735 GCA_964596435.1 uncultured Oligoflexia bacterium | reverse complement strand
AAATACTTTCTGTCTCTTTTGACTTGGAACCTCAATACCTACAACAGATTTTCCAGGAAGAGGGGCAAGAATCCTAATGCTTTGGGCCGACAGTGCCATCGAAAGATCATCAGAAAGTGCGGCGATTCGCGAAACTTTAACACCAGGCCCCGGTTTAAATTCATAAAGTGTTATTACAGGACCCGGCAATACGGCCGTAACCTCACCATCAATTTCAAAATCCTTTAACTTGTTTTTTAATATAATTGAGTTGTTAATTAACTGGCCCTCATCAATAAAAACATTTTCATGCGGCGGTTTATGTAAAAAAGTCAAGGGCGGTAGTTTCCAGCTCTTTCCGGTCATAAATGATGAAGTCGGTTTTTCAAACCTCGTACTTCCACTTACAGCACCGCTTCCATGAAGTCTGTTAAGCGTTTCTTCGGGCGGTATTATTTTGGGTTTTGAAAAATTTGAATTTTCTCCATCAAGATTTCCTACGCCATTTTCCAAATCAGAATTTTCACTATTTATTGAAGTCTCACTATTTATTGAAGTTTCATTTCTTTGAATAACGGGCTTCCATTCTGCTTCAATTATTAATGAATCCTTTTTATTAAATATTTTGGCATTTCTTATAAAATCCAAAACAGAAGAATTTTTTCTGCCCTTCCACATAGCTACAACGGTGCGGTCCAACAAAAAAGAAGTTCTTTTTTTAAACTCTTTTGCTATTACACCAAGTGCTTTGGCGGCTATTCTAGTAATTTTTCTTCCAAGTAAAAGCAAAAAGATTCCAATATTTTGGACAGTAAATTTCACAATGCCAATTAAAAAAGAAGCCGCGCTTGAAACTAAAGCCACAACACTAAAGGGGGTAGAGGCAACGGTGGCAACAGCTAAAACCGAAGTTGCAACAATTACAGAACCGACCGGATTTAGTTGTGATAATAATTCTTTTGAGAGCCAAGCACCCATTACCCCACCGGTAAGTATTAAAGATCCACCATGTGGCCAATATTTCCACTTGAGGGTAACTAAAACACTCAATGCTAAAACAGCAAAAAGCATTCCCCCAATTGTTCCCAAGAGTCTTGTCCAGGTTTCTCTTTTAAAAAATGCAACAGATAAAAAAATAAGTCCCGCAGGAACCAGAAAGGCCCCCCCTCCGACCCCTTTAAATAAAACCGCCGCAAGATGAGCGCCCATTCTTCCACAGGAATTTACAACCACCCTGACACCAGTATGAAAAACCGATGGGTCCGAGGCGCGGTATGTTAAAAGCGCCAATAAAGAAAAAACACCAAGAGCAAAAATTACTACACTTACTATTTCAAGACCCACACGCTTTTGGCGGTTTGATAAAATATTACCTGAATATGCCAATTGTTTCTGTTTTTGATTTCTATACCTCATAACTCCATGTTACATGTTAGTTGATGAGCAATAAAGTGTTAGAAAATTTTTTAGCATTTGACCTGGGTGGAACCAAACTCTCCTCAGGTGTCGTAAACAGCCAAGGGGTTATCCTCGAGCACACTAGGACAAGGGTTAACCTTGAAAAGGGTAAAAAGGCCGTACTTGAGCAGGTTTTTTTGGCTGGAAAACCCTTTCTCGACAAATATCCCAATATAAAGAACGTAGGAATAGCCTCTGCAGGGCCACTTGACCCTAAAAAAGGCCTACTTCTTGATCCAACAAACCTTTTAACAAAAGGAAAGAGCTGGGGCACAGTACCAATTGCCTCAATTTTAGAAAAAAAGTTCAAACTTCCTGTTACCCTTGAAAACGATGCAGCCGCTGCAATATTGGCCGAGAAATGGATTGGTGAGGCTAAAAATTTTAAAAACGCCATGATTTTGACACTTGGAACCGGACTTGGCACCGGTATAATTTGTAATAACAAACTTGTAAGATCAGGAAGTCATTTACACCCAGAAGCCGGACATATAATTCTAAACCCAAACGATAAATCCGCACCCTGTAAATGTGGTAATTTAGGATGTGCAGAAAGCTACCTTGCTGGAAGCACCTTTACTGAAAGAGCCAGAAAATTTTTAAAAAACAAAAATATCACCGCTATTGAAATTGTTGAAAGGGCCAGACAAAAAGAAAAAAAAGCCCTTATGCTTTTTGATGAATATTCCAGGTGGCTCGCGCTTGCACTTTATAACTATACAGTACTTTTTAATCCTGAAATTTTTATCTTTGCCGGCAGCTTTGCTGAATGCAGTGACCTTTTTTTAGGAAGTGCAAAAAAACAATTACGCACCTACCTAACCAGAAAGAAAAATCTATATCCAAAAAAATTCGTTCACTCATCACTTGAAAACGAATCAGGACTACTTGGAGCGGCTTATGTTGCGGCACGGCAAGCACAAATTCTTAAAAGAAATTAGTATAAATACAAAATTAGCGGTAAAACTTTTTTATATAGTAGGAGAAATGCGAATGACAAAAACAAAAATATTATTGGCACTTGTTTTAGGCTTAACTTCCATATTTTTTAACCCCAATCATGCTCTTGCCTCGCTTGCCAGGCAGTCGGTTCTAGGCACGGGGGATGGCAACATGGTACTTAATGCTGGAAGTTTACTTTATATAGATGAGAGAAATATTTTTGTAAATCCTGCAAATATCAATCAGTTTTTTGATTACGCAATTATTGAAAAAAATGGCAACAGTAATACTTTTACAGGGGAGGGGGGAACGGTTTTTTCCTTCTTAACGTTTAAATTCGGTTTTTATTTTAATCG
>CAZQUK010000394.1:0-2741 GCA_964596435.1 uncultured Oligoflexia bacterium | reverse complement strand
TATAACTCTAATGAATTTAGCGGTTATGTACATCTTCGAACTGATGCAGTCATTGAAGTAATATTAGACACGGATAAAACCTGTTACATCCCACTTGAGTATGAAGCAAGTCAGAAAGAGAAAAGCAGATATGCAAAAAAACTATCGGACTACAACGAAGTTTCAAATACATCTCTCATATTGTGGATTTGTAAAAACGAACAAATTAAAAATTGTTTGGCTAAAACTGATAAAGAATTAATCAAAGAAAATAAACCAACATTGTATTTTGCGTTACTTGATAACGTCCAGAATAGTGAGGGAGCTGTAAGATTTGAAAATGCAAATGGTAAAATCATTGTAATTGATTAGCACTTAAAATCAAAAAGTCAGGCCGTTGCAAGACGGTTGCACCAAGTAATAGTTATGCAACGGCCTAAAAAAATAACTACTGGAATTCATTGATGCTAATTTTAAAAAAACACAGAAGTAAAACCTCAGTCACACACTTTGATGATTGGAGACATTTTATGGAAAATATCACTCTTGACCGCGCCCCAATGATAGCCTTGATTGCAAGTAAACTTAGTACAATAAAACCGTCAACCATTTTGGATGCATGAATAAATGATGCAACAAACACAAAGAAAGGAATAATCGAGATTAATAAACACGCATGAGAACCCATAAACAAAAGAAATGGAGTCTTGATAGGATTGAATGTGAAGCCAAGTTTATATCAAACCGTGAGTATCAAAAAATCCTATCCGATGTGGCCGAAATACTGCTTGAATATTTTATGACTAATGATAAAAACAAAGAGTCCGCTTCTTCCATTGAGCAAGATGAATCTCTAACTAATCGAGAGGAAAATTGCTCATGATCAACAAAGAAACTCAAAAATCATTCAAGATCGGGACTTACATTCGCGTTTCGACCGAAGAACAGGCAGAAAATCCTGAAGGGTCCATCAAGAACCAAGAGGAGCGACTAAAGGATGCCGTTAGGTTTAAAAACCAAAATGGCAACTTTGGCGAGATTGTAAGCACGTTTATTGATGCTGGTAAATCCGGTAAGGACACAAAACGCCCTGAGCTTCAACGACTGCTATCAGCCGTGAGACGCGCTGAGGTTAACCTTATCATGGTTACTGAGCTATCAAGGTTATCTAGATCAATTAAGGATTTTTCTGAGATCTGGGAGATGATGCAGGAATATTGCTGTAGGTTTTATAGCCTAAGGGAGAACTTTGATTCAACAACGGCTGCGGGTGAAATGATGCTCTATTCAATAGCTAATTTTTCCCAATACGAAAGACGGCAAGTAGGCGAAAGAGTAAGTGCAAACTTTGCCAGTCGAGCCAGTCGTGGGCTTTATAATGGTGGCGTTTTGCCAATTGGTTATAAGCTAATGCCAGAAAAACCTGGGTTTTTAGCAGTGGATGAGGAACAAGCACAAGTAGTGAAGGCAGCGTTTAGCACGTTTCTAAAAGAAGGCGCTCTACCAAAAGCTGCAAAACTCCTAAACCAGCAAGGTTATAAAATAAAACGAGTCTCAGAGGGTGGTTTCAAGATGCGACTTGGACATTTTACGGCAGATAATCTTTATAGGATTTTAAAAAACAAATCCTATATGGGAGTTAGAACCTATAAGGAAAATGGTGTAGTCAAGGAAGCCAAGGCTGTATGGGCGCCACTAATAGACAAGAAAACGTTTTATGAAGCTGAGGTAATTCTTAAAAAGAATTACAGGCGCTTAAAACCACATTCTGAAACAAGGTACCCGTATCTTCTATCTGGCATGACTTATTGTGCAGATTGCGGTGAACGGTTAACAGGGAAATCTGCTTGGGGAAATGGTGGCAAGATCGGCTATTATGAGCACGCATGGTCAACTAAAAAAATGGGTTGTCTTGTTGGGAAGGCATTGAATTGTGAACCCAAGCGCATTTTAGCCAAAAGAGTTGAACCTGCGGTTTGGGGAGAGGTGCAAAAACTCATATCAAATCCATTTACTGCAAAAGAAATACTTGGGCTTGCAAACGAGAAGCACAAAATACTGAAATCAAACGGTGAAACCAAAAAACTAAAAAAATCAATTCAGGCGCTAGGTTCCCAAATCGAGGTACTTGCCGAGAGATTAAGCGTACTACCAAAAGCTGTAACACCTGCTCCAATTTATAAGCAAATGGAGAGGCTTGGTGAGTTAAAGCAGACAGAAGAAAAACGCATGCGTGATCTTGAAATCAAGACAGGTACCTTTGATGTACCTGCTGAAATAAAATCCTATCAGGCATTTTTAGATGGGTTCAATAAACTTGATGGAAATAATCCTGAAATAAAAACAAGGATTATCCAAAAACTTATTCATAAAATCGAAATCATGCATGATGGATTTAAATTGCATTACTACGCAGGCAGATCGCATTTTGAAGGTAATCCAGGTGCGGCGGGGGCGAAAGGCTCCCGCCCTGCTTTAGTGCCATCTACTTCGACAAACACACAAAATCAAGCTGCCCCAATTACATGGCCTGTTACTCATGGAATATCGGCGCTTAAATTTTTTGAAAAAAAAGGTTCGAAGACTATTGACAATGGTGGGCTGTACAGGACTCGAACCTGTGACCCGCTGATTAAGAATCAGCTGCTCTACCAACTGAGCTAACAGCCCAAAATCTGCAGTTGAAATTAAGCCTTATCATTCACAAAAAACAAGTGCAAGTAGATCGCTTATGGGTTTTTTGTAAAAAACAATGCGCGTTA
>CAZQUK010000393.1:0-2751 GCA_964596435.1 uncultured Oligoflexia bacterium | reverse complement strand
TAAATGAGATGTTTCAGTAAAAAATAGCTTCGGACAGAAAATTTCTGGCGTTACCTACGCTGTAATTACATGTATCTTTCTTCATGTTGACCGCGGTCAACGCATTGTTGACTTTTGTATTGATTGCTCTGAATTTTTTGTTTATTAATGGGTTTATGTTAGCAAATCAATACAGAGAAATTTTAAGGGAAGAATTAACAAAACGCTGCCAAGTTAATAAAAGCTTTTCTCTAAGAGCTTTTTCAAGATTTCTTGGGATAGAACCCGCGCAACTTTCAAGAGTGTTGGGTGGAAAGAAAAATATTTCGCCAACAACGGCAAAAAACATTTCAGAACTTCTTTTTGAAAAAGGAAAAGAACGTGAATTGTTTGTAAGCTTAGTTGAGTATGCGACAGCAAAAAATTCCAAAACAAGGGAAACAATTTTAAATCGCATTAAGAAAAACAATAACAAACAGTTAAAATCAAATCTGGAACTTGAAGCAATGCGGGTTGTTTCAGATTGGTATCATATCGCCATACTAGATATGACTTATCTGTCTGATTTTGATTCTAGGCCAACTAAAATTGCATCGTTTCTTGGAATTACAGAAATGGAAGCCAAGCTTGCTATTGACAGACTACTAGGCCTTGGACTTTTACAAAGAAAAAACGGAAGACTTGTTAAAACAACCGATAAATTGGCAACGCCGACTAATGAGCCAAGCATAGGTATAAGATCATTTCATAAACAAATGATTTCAAAGGCATTAAAAAGTATTGATGAACAAAAAATTAGTGAACGCTATATTGTTGGCAAAACATTTACCGTTTCTAAGTTCGATTTGCCCAAGCTTAAAGAACTTACAGAAAAATTTAAGGATGATGTAAGCGACGTTCTTACAAACTCCAATTATAAAAATGATTCCTTATATCAATTAAATATACAACTTTTTAACTTAGAAAATTCAAAGAGGAGAAAATAATGAAAAAATTAATTATTACTACGATTATGGTGTTTGCGGTCAGCGCTTTAAGTATTGCTAAAGGTGCACCGGTTGCTGGAGGTGAAACTAATATAGGGAATGGAACAGAGGGGTTACCAGCTGATTATGGAAGCGCCTGGTTTTTGGGGGATAAACCTATTAAATATTGCATTGAAGTATCTGAAACATTTGGGGTGTCCGTTGCTCAGATTAGGCAAGATATTGAAGAATCATTTGAAACATGGAGGACGTATATTATAAAAAAAGATGTAAAATCATTGGGGGGGGATGCTCTAAAAATTACGGCGAATTCAGCTTTTTCTGTAAGCTGCAACAACACAGTTGATTTGAAATTATATTTTGGTTTGCAGAATGAAGAAGTTGAAAAATTCAAACAACAATATATTAATCCTCTTGGGTTTGCACAAAGAACTTTCTATGATTCTTCTGTGGGGTGGGGGAAGGGTTTTATTTGGATTACAGCCACAGGATCAATAAATCCAGAAGATCAATATCCCGATTGGAGAAAGCCATTTCGTCTAAGAGCTATATTGCTTCATGAAATTGGACATGTATTGGGAAATGGACATATTCAAAATACAATTATGGCTGATGATCTTTCGGAAACACTTAAATATTCTGATTATCAGTCTTCTAAAATATTTAATAGAATAGATGGACGTTATGAGCTTTATATGTGTTCATATTGTGGAAATCGCTGGAGTGGACTAAATAATAAACAGAAGCACAAAGAAGATTTTAAAAAAACTTTCCGATTGGTTATGAACCGCGAACATGTTGGGATTATAAAATCGCTACTTATTCAGGATTTTAATAATGAGGATCAATTAAGACTTTTTGTGTGGGATGATTTTGGCACAGAAGAATTTTTGATTGAAATGAATAGTAATATTTCGACTTTTCCGGTACATAGCGAAAATGTTTTTAAAAAAAGCTATCGAGGTACCCATTATGTGAGATTTGCAAGCGCATGGGTTAGACATGCGAGGGTGACGACCATATCTGGTGATGTTTATAGCTTACTTATTGTTAGAAACGCATGGGCTTCACAAATGTCAATTACTTTACTCGATGGTGATCAGTCGTTTATTCTCTTTGATTCAAACGATTTGATGTAGAAAGCTTGGGCCAGGGTGCGAACCTGGTTAAATTATAAAACGGCTTTTTTAAAACTTTCAATTCCAATTTTTTCAATAAAGCGTGCGGTTCTTTTTTTAGGATCAGCGTTTTTTAAGTAATAATCGAAGCATTTTTTAGCAAGATCTATAACTTCATCGTCACTAAGTTTTTCGGCAATTACATCGCCAATTCTAGGATTAAGGCCCGAGTTGCCTCCAAAAATTACGGTCCAGCCCGATTTTTTTCCAAATACACCAAAATCACGCATAAAACTTTCGGCACAACAAAATGGACATCCTGAAACACCAATCTTGGCTTTTGCCGGTAGTTCCATTCCAACTAATGCTTTTTCAAGTTTACCACCTAAAGATAAGGAATCTAAAACTCCAAATTTACAAAAAGTTGTACCCGGGCACGCTTGTACATAGTGAACACAAAGTTCTGAAGCCGGTCCAATTTTCATTCCAAGATCCGCCCATACGTTTTCAATAATATCGGGCGGTAAACCAACTAGTGCAATTCTTTGCGCAGATGTGATTTTAATTGCCGGAATATTATATTTTTTTGAAACGCGCGCTATATTTTCTAAAACATCAGGTGTTACTAAACCAAGAGGGGTTCTTAGTACTATTGCAAAGGTTTTTTT
>CAZQUK010000392.1:0-2762 GCA_964596435.1 uncultured Oligoflexia bacterium | reverse complement strand
TTGAGGTTAAACAGAATATTTTGACCTTAAGTGGCGAGAAAAAATATGATGAACGTGACGATGGCGTGAGTTATCACAGGCGCGAGCGCGATTACGGTACTTTTTCTAGATCCATACAACTGCCTTTGAAGGTTGATGCGGAAAGAACAAGTGCCGATTATAAGGATGGTATTTTAACAGTAAAGCTTGCAAAAGCTGCTGAAGCAAAACCACGACAAATAGAAATTAAATAACTGGAGGTGTACTATGACTGCAAAAGAATTACAAAAAATTAGTAAAAAGGAAGTTGAAGAAACAACCAATAACTGTCGTTATTACACTCCTGAGGTTGATATTTATGAAGAGAAAGAAAATATTGTTCTTTTTGTGGATATGCCCGGAGTAAAAAAAGAAAATGTAAATATTAATCTTGATAATGACGTGCTCACTATTAGCGGCAATATTGATCAAGGAAAATATGAAGGTATGAAGCCCCTTTATGCCGAATATAACATCGGTAACTATTATAGGCGCTTCACACTTTCTGATGAAATCAATAAAGACAAAATTCAGGCCAATATGGACAAGGGTGCCTTAAAATTAATATTGCCAAAATCAGAAAAAGTAAAACCAAGAGAAATTCAAATTAAGTAAACAAACTAATAAGCGGGTGGTTGGACTAACTGGTCTTAGCTGCCCGCTTGTTTCTTTTCTGTTATGGTTTTTCCGCTCCATGGGGCAACCCATTTTAGCAGTACAATTCCTGGAATGGCCATAAAGGTGCAAAGAATAAAAAAGTGTGTGTATCCCATACCACTCCAAGCACCAAAAAACTCGTAATAAAATCCATCGGTGGGTTTTACTCCTTCAATTAAAAAGCCAGTTATGGCTCCAGAAAATGTTCTTGGTAGGGCAATAAGGCTTGAAAAGAGTGCAAACTGTGTTGCTGTGAAATTAACATTTGTAGCGCGTGCCATAAAAGCCATTAAAGCGGAAGTGCCAAGCCCCACACCTAGGTATTCGCCAGCAACGGCAATGCTAAGTACCGCGGTATTGTTTCCAATTATGGACAAAAGTGCGAAACCTAATATGGTTCCCATTTGTACAAAACCAAAAAGCCATAGTGATTTATTAATTCCGTATTTATAAATAATTCCACCACCTATGAAACCACCCGCCACCATAGCCCAAAAACTTATGGCTTTAACTACAACACCAATTACTGTTTTTGAAAATCCCATATCTAGAAAAAATGGCATTTGAAGGGCGGTGGCCATGTTATCACCTATTTTATACAAAAACATAAAGGCAAGTATTAATAATCCAATTTTTAAACCATCTCTTTTGAAAAACTCAACAAATGGTTCAACTACCGCCGCCTTAAGACTTTTAGGTGGATCGACCTTTTGGGCCGCTTCAGAAATAAGTAATGTTTTTGTAATACCTACAAGCATAAACGACCCAATAATAAAATGAACGGTGGGCCAGCTAACTTGGTCGGCTAAAATAAGCCCAAGCCCGCCAGGTATGAAGCCCGCCACCCTATATGCGTTTGCATAAACAGCACTTCCAAGTCCAAGTTCGTTATCTGGTAATAGTTCTCTTCTGTAGGCATCAAGCGTTATATCCTGGCTGGCACTAAAAAAAGCAATAGCAGCAGTAATACCAACAATTGCCCAAATTGTTATTTTAGGATCAAATGCACTTAAAGAGTACATAAGAAGCATTAAGGCAACTTGGGTTATGATCATCCACCCGCGGCGCCTGCCTAGAAATGGTGGTGTGTATCTATCCATGATAGGGGACCAAATAAATTTCCAATTATATGCAAGTCCAAGGACCGAAAAAAGCCCTATTGTTTTTAGATCAACACCCTCTGATCTTAACCATGCTGGTACAAGCTGGTACACGTAATAAAGTGGAAGACCCGCTGTGAAACCGTTAAATACACAAATAAGCATTCGCTTGGTTAAAATTGCTTTAATTAAAGATGTTTCTTCTTTTGTCATAATTTTGTTAGATTATCTTTTGTGACGTATAAAATACAAGTGCTAAATTTTTGTATTTTTATTAATTGTTTTTTAAACCGTTGCAAAAATGAGTTCAAAAACTGCGTGTGCTGACCTTTGTACCAGAGCTTAATGTGCTTCAATTAAGGCAGTAAGCGTTAAGGATTAATTTATTTGTATACGATAGGAAATGCATGCTTGTACTGTATCTTGCATTGATTCCAACAATTTCACCTCTTGGACATTTGGCAAGAAGCATTTTATAAGCGCTATCTGCATAATCTGTATTAAAGGCAAAAGACAGTATTACAAATTGTTCAGCCTCGGCTTTAATCGTGCTGCTTGATTTGAAAGCTTTTGATGAAGGATAAGAATCAAAAGAGGAGTACTGATGTACCGAGTGTGCACAGCCAGAAAGGAAAAAGAATATCATAAAAAAACTAAAAAGTTTTAATTTCATGACTTAGCCTTTCCTTTTTTTATCTTTGCAAAAAGCTTTGGCCGTAACAGCTCTATTTGTAATTAGAACATAAAGATATGTTTCATATTTTGTGTAGACACCAGTTATGTTTCCGCCTGGACATTTATTTTTAAGTTCATTAATGGCTTCATCTACAAAATCGTTGGTGAAATAGATTCCCAAAAATGACCAACTAGAAGAATAGGCTGATATTTCATTAGAACGATTTTCTGGTACCTGGGTCATTGAAACGCTTTGAAGGCTTGCACAGCCAGAGAACATTGCTGTCAAAAAAAACAAACAGGTTAGTGTTA
>CAZQUK010000391.1:0-2781 GCA_964596435.1 uncultured Oligoflexia bacterium | reverse complement strand
TATTATAAATTAAATAACTAAAGTAATTTTTAACAAAAGCTGTGCGCTGCGCGGCGCAAAATAAATATTTAAAAAGTAAAAGTTATACCAAAACTTACAAGATGTTTTGAATAGGCGTAATTTACTGTATCGTCCGAGGTCTTTTTTGTCCAAGTATAGGAAAGCTCGGGCTTAAAGGAATCTGAAAGCTGATAAATCACCACAAAAGTTGGGGAATAAGTAAGCTCTGTTCCTCTGGTTGCTGATTGGTTCCTGGTGTCTGTAACAGTAAAATTAAAAGAAGGCCTAAAAACAAAATCCTGAATTATATCCCTGAACATAGATGAGGTATTTAACTTGTAAGTGTAAAGGTCATTGGATCTATCTTCTGCTCTTTGAAAATCCCCCGATAAAGCAAAGTCGAGACTAACAAGCCCAGATAGACTAACCGTTTGGCCAATAGATACAGAAGGCGTTTTGGCAGAATACCCGTTATCGTGGTTTATTAAGTATTTATATTGAACCTTAAGGAAGCTTTCGCCAGTTGTGAATATTTTAATTTCTTCCTTAAGTGATCCAAGCATTGACCAACTATAAAAACTAAGCTTGTGACTTTGCGTATAATCCCTAACTATGTAACTAAGCTCGGGACTAAAATACAATGTGCCAGGCACCGCTCCAAAACTATGTTTAAAATAATTTTTAAGTCCGGTTTCTGAAGAAAGCTCATCGTTCTGATAAACATCAGGAACCGTGCGTCTTGAATGGAAATTTAAATCCCCTTTTATATATGGGGCAAACTCAAAGCGCCCGGTTTGTAATTTATATTTTCCTGACACACCTGTGGTGGAAATAATTGAAGCAGTATCACTTAATTTAACAGTAGCCTCATCAGCTTCTGTTACAACATTTGTGTCATACTGAATTTTTTGTGAAATATTAACACGCCACGGTTTACTGCCGGTTTCACCCAGGTATTTGTGTCTGACTTCTCTTATTCTGTATTCAGCTTGTGTTGCAACCTGGGTTCCACTTTCATAGGCACGGGCCTTTTCATACTGCGGTATTATTTTATCTCTTATTACTTTTTTTCTGGTGTTTTCATTTCTAACCTTATCAGACATAGCAAGATAAATTTCACCAATTTGGAAAAGAGCAGCCTGCTTAACCTTATCGTCATCGTAAGGAAGCTCATCAACTTTTTTGTAATACTCAAGTGCCTGTTTGTGTTTTTCCATTGTCTGGTTTATGTGCCCAAGGTAATAATAAGAGGCCCCCGCCTTATATTCATATTTTGCAGAACGAATGAAAGCTTTTTCAGATTTTTCCAAATCATTTGCAGCATAAAAAGCCTGGCCCATTTCATAATAAAGATCCTCAGATTGCGAACCAAGTTTATATGCATTCACAAACTCGCGCCCAGCTAAATCAAACTGCTGTAATCTGCTATGACAAAGTCCCTTCCAATATGCCACCGTTGCCTGCGGGGAATTTACACCTTTCACCTTATTAAGTGCATCAAGTGCTTGCGTGTATGCACCTTTTTTATATAACACATATATGTCCTTTAGCGCGTCCTGCTCGGCAGAAAACGCCAAAGCAGATAAAACAAAAAAACAAAATATAATAAGCTTAAATAAATTCTTTTTAGTCGATAACATTTATTTTAACCTCTATATTTTGCGGCGGTAAGTTACTATCAATCGTTTGTTGTATATATGCATCATCCTTAAATGGGTCGTCTATAAACCAATCTTCAAATTCATCCCAAATAATTCCTTCGGGGGGCAAATCCCCGGGTGGGGGTGGAAACATCGCCCCTGGCATCCACATCATCATTCCACCAGGAAACATACCGGGCATAAACATTCCAGGAAAAGCACCACCAGGCATTTTTTCTCCAGGCGCTAGCATAGCGCCTTGGTTTGTGGCCACCCCACCTTCAACAAGGTTAACTTTATTTGGATCCATTTTTGAGTTTTCATTTCTTGCTCGCTCACCTTTAGACTCAACAAAACCCTTTGTTGCGCTAAGCTCAAACCCTGCCGGTGGAACATAGCCACCAGTTTTTGGGTCAAAACCACCAAAAGTTGGAGGTGGCACAAAAACGCCGGTATTAGCATCATACGCACTTCCAGGAGGAGGCGGAATATAAAGGCCAGTGTTAACATCAATAAATCCACCTGCTGGCGGGGCAAACTTTCCAGTTCCCTTATCGTAAAAACCTTCAGGTGGTGGTGGCGAAGCTGCCCCGTCAACGGGTGCTGAATCTGTTTGCATACCGGCGTTTTTTAATGCGCCAGTTAAGTCTTCATTATTAATGCCAACGGAATCGGCAAGTTGACTTTCAAGCCCCTGCCCTGAGCTTACAAAAGTTTTTGCATCAACGCCCGGCGGTATTGGTGATTTAAACTTATTTGCAGCAACTGATCCTGATTGTCCTGCTTCTTGTGTGAGATTTACATTTTGCTTCATTGATTCAAATTGTGCTGGTGATAATTTTGTTGGTACAGTAACAGCAGTTTGCGCTGGGTTTGAACTTGAAAACTGGCCTTCTTTAATCTGGACGGCGTTTTCATTACTAAGTGCAGCTTCAAATGCTGCACTACTTGTTTCCGCAACATCTGTTTTTGACATACTAACTTCACCTTCAAAAGTTACAACAGATGTGTTTTGGTTTTCTCTATTATAAATTACATTAAAGTCCGTACCCCGCACCCCCATTGTTGCAGATTTTGTACGCACAAAAAATTTATGTTTTCTATCTATATGTTTGTCGCGTCCGGAAAGAAGGTCCTTTAC
>CAZQUK010000390.1:0-2781 GCA_964596435.1 uncultured Oligoflexia bacterium | reverse complement strand
CACCGGACACACTAAAAATTAAATCCATAAAAACCGATATCCCTTATAAGCTTAGGTATTTTTATATTGGAGTTAATATGACCGTAAAAACAAAAAAACGTTTATTTCATTTATTAGGTTTAATTTTTGTCCTTTCAATTTTTGTTATCACACACCAGGGGTGCTCAAAACTCTTAGACAAAAAAGATGACGTTGAAAGTGCAAGTACAACTGATGATAATTCGTCTGACACAATTCCCTCAATTGAATACGTTGTAAAAATTGGCCTTACAAGTTTTGGAAGTTTATTAGATGAGCAGGCAGACGAATCACTTGGTGCTGCAACACTTAGACTTAATAACTTAAATTCTTATGCTATTTTTGTAAGCGACCTGATTATGAAAAATGCCTTTGCCGCAGAATGCTCTGAGCGCGCTTTTATGCAGGTATGCGCCACAGGTACTAAAAGCATTTCATATTCAGATTGTACAATACCGGGCACTACACTTGCGCTTACGGGCACAGTAAACCTAAACTATAGCGACACTGTGGCCTGCGCGCTTAGTACCGAGGGCCAAACAGTTACAAGAACTTTTACAAGCTTGAGCCGCACATCATATCTTGGTGGCAAGGTTGATATTACAAGCGACAACCACACGGACTACAGGGGAAACACAATTGGCGGCGGCGCTAAACTTACAAAAACCGCCGCAGGATGGACACTCCAGCTTCTTGGTACAAGACGCGCACATAATAATAATTTTTTTAACCTCTCATTCAGGACCACCTCGGATATTAATGTAACAGGCACGCTTGCCAGAAGCGGCAGGATACTTAACGGCGGCGCGCTTGAAATAATAAATAACAATAAAGAGTTCGTTACTAAACTTAGCCCAAACAATCTGGAATATAGTGCTTCTTGCTGTTACCCCACAGGTGGCGCCATAGATGTTGCTTTTGAAGGAAAAAGAACCGGAAGTGGAACAATTACTTTTATTGAATGCGGTAAAATTGAATTTACAGACGATAATGGTGTTGAAATAATTGAAATCAACACAGACAGCTGTTTTTAAGGCTTTTTGAAACAGCTTTTATTTTATCACACTGCAGGTTCACTGGTGGACCTCCTGTTTTAGTCTGGTATTTATTCGTGGCACCAGTTTTTGAGGAGACCTGCGCACCTAAAAACCCCTTAGCACTTTCAGAACTTTGCGCAAAGCGCCCATACCTAAACGCAGTCCCCTACTTAAACGCAAGCCCACACTCCGCGGCAACCTCACCTACTCCACGTCGAGCCTCACTTGGGCGCAAGCCCCACTTTGCGGCAATCCTTACTTTGGCGCAAGCCTTATTGCGCCATCAAGTCTAATAACTTCACCATTTAACATTGTGTTTTCAATAATACTAACAGCAAGCTGAGCATACTCTGAGGGAAACCCTAGGCGCGGTGGAAACGGAACCGATGCGCCAAGTGTGGCTTTATATTTTTCATCAAGCCCGTCAAACATTGGCGTATCAAAAATACCAGGTGCGATTGTTAAAACCCTAATACCAAAACGCGCAAGCTCACGCGCAACAGGCAACGTCATTGCAACAATGCCGCCTTTAGATGCAGAATACGCAGCCTGGCCGATTTGCCCCTCCATTGCGGCAACAGAAGCTGTGCAAATAATTACACCCCGCTCAACTCCAGGCGCCACTCCTGTTTTAATCATTGCAGCCGTCGCAAGCCTTATTACATTAAATGTTCCAATTAAATTAACCTCTATGGCTTTTTTGAATGAACTAAGTTTGTGAGGGGTTCCATCTTTATTTATAATTCTACCGGCAACGGCAACACCCGCGCAGTTAATTACACCATCCAAACCCTTAAAGTCACTCATTGCAAGGGCAATTGCAGCATTTACATCGTCATCAACAGTAATATCAGTTTTTATAAAACGCACAAGCGCGCCGCACTCTTTTGCTAGTGCCAGGCCGCGCTGTACTTGGAGATCCATAATCACAACATTTGCACCAATACTGCATAATTTCCGCACACATGCTTCACCTAAACCCGACGCCCCGCCTGTTACTAAAAAAGTTTTGCTTTTAATTTCCATTTTTTTTGCCCTTTCTATTTGATTTCAATAATCACACATTAATCTCATTAACGACGCAAAGGGGAATATCCTTGTCTTTGGCCCACGACTCCCATTCATCTGCATTTTTTGTTAAAAATATTTTTTGCAAATCTTCACGACTTGCTTCTTGAAGACCAAGCGCATCTAAGACTGCACGCCAGAATTTATCTTCAAGCGCCGCAAGCGCCACCCATTTTTTATTTTTTGTTTCATAAATATTATAGCGAGGCAGTGCTCCACCCAACACTTGGGTGTTTGAGGTAACGCCATATCGCAGTGGCAATGCTAAATCTGAAATACCACTAGACAAAGCCACATCCTGCAAAATACCAACGCACGTTTTATTTTGCGTAAAAAGTGCTAAAAGCGCAAAACTAATTACACACTGAGCGCCATAAACATCTGCATGTAAGGTTTGTGGCATTTGTGGTGGCGACAGTAAACCCTCTTTTGCCTGATAAGTAAGATCATGGCCAGAATTATCTTCATTTGGCGCGGGATACCCTACAACTCTTATAACAGATAAGTGTGGAAATTCAGAATGCAAAGATTCCCAATCTAGTCCAAGTTTTTTTAAGGAACCTGGACGGAATGATGTAATTAACATGTCAGCATCTTTTAATAATTTTTTAAATTCAATTTTGCCTTCTGTGGTTTTTAAATTAATTTTAACGACCTT
>CAZQUK010000389.1:0-2812 GCA_964596435.1 uncultured Oligoflexia bacterium | reverse complement strand
CGCAGGTCAAAATCGAGATGGGTGCCCGCTCTGATCATTGGCCGGCCAGCACGCACACCATTCGCCCTTACCTAAGCGAACACATGCCGGAATCCATTCCTTTGCCCGATGTCCAGGTCAAAACTCTCGACATAGCACGGACGTTTTGGGAAAAAGTCACGATCTTGCACATGTACGCCAATTACCCGGCAGACAAAAATGTTGTTATTCGCCAATCCAGACATTATTACGACATGTTCCGCCTGCTCCAATCGCCCCACAAGCAAGATGCCGTCACCCAGCTTGATCTGCTACAACGAGTGGCAGAACATAAGCAGATTTACTTCCGCGCTGGCTGGGCGAAATATAATGAGGCCAAACCGGGCTCGCTAAAGTTAATCCCCGATGCACGCATAATGGCCGTCCTGGAACATGACTATTCGCTCATGAGCGAAATGTTTTTCGGCAATCCACCGCCTTGGGACGAAATAATCACCAGTATTACGAGCTTCGAGAAAGAGGTGAACAAGCCCGCGTAGCTTTTTCACCAACAAAATACGGCGCAGGCATCGTTCAAAGTCCCAAATTTAGAAGATGTTCTCCCGCTGAAAGTCCCACGAAAATTCCCCCTAATGAAACTTTCGAGTCCCACCTGTATTTCTCATCCGATCTGATCCTCGAATTATCCAGCACTTAACGACAATCGGGCTTTGGCATTCCAATTGCTTAATATTCTTCCAAACAGGGAGTTTATTTATGGAGCCAACAAGAACCCACTCACCACTTAGCCGGAGAAGTGTTATGTTTTGGGCATCTGGTTTCTCCGCAGGTCATCGGATCTTCGAAAGGATTTTCGAGGGAGCGGAGGAGTTCGGAGCGCTCTTTGACAATTCGGAACTGACACGGAATCACCCAAAAAAAGTGAAATCGCGATGAGACGGAGACCATATTCGGCAACAAGACACATCGAACCTGCCTTTACGGCTCCGTTTGCACCGACCGGATACAATCAACAGGAGTGGCTCTCGACCGAAGAAGCCGCGACCCTCCTGAAGAAATTCCGGAAAAAAGACGGCAAACCGTCACTCGGTGCAATCCACACTATGATTTGGCGCAGACAACTAAGTGCCCGAAAGTTTTTCGGGCGTCTTATGTTCAATCGCACCGAACTCGACCGCTTGATTGCTTTTTCTCCATCAACAGCCTCGGTGCCACTTCGGCGCTAAGAAGGCAGGAGGAAAATCATATGGCAGTTAAAACATGGATTGGAAAGGATGGCCGGAATCACTACCTTATACGTTGTGTAGCGAGAAGCCGCGCCAACCGCTTATTGCGTGTACGAAAACAGGCTACTGGAAGTCTCGACGAGACAGATCCGGAAGCCATTAGAAAAAAACTGAATCGCGTCGAGGTAGCACTTGCCACCGAAGCCCGCCAGGAACTGGCCGGAATTGAAGGAGCAGGAACTACCTGGGGCGAATTGGTTGTAAAGTGGGAAGCAGCATTACATGAGGAGTTGCAAACTCCGGACAGGATACGACTAAGGAAGCCGGTCAAAGCATCTACGGCAAGAAGTTATATTCAAGCCGTCAATGATTTTACCGGTCACTGGTTCAAAAAACCTGCCTCAGAAATAATGCCAGCCGATATCGAAGACGTGTTCAACAGAATGGCAGCTCTTGGTTACTCAAACTGCCGCATGTACAACGCGAAAATCGCTATCAGCAGGTGTTTCAAATGGGGCATTGTCCGCCGCTTGATTCCAGCCATGACGACTCCGCCGACTGAAGGTTTTGGCATCAGCCGGAAGGATTCGAAAAGGCCGGAAATCCTGAACTTGCTGCAAATCACTTTTCTTGTCGACGAAGCTTACAGGGAGAACCATCCGTGGCGCCATGTCTGGAAGGCCGCCTATCACACGGGCGGGCGCAGCGGCGAGCTGTACCAGCTCAAGCGAAAGCACATCGATCTTACCGAGCGGATGCTCCACTTTGAAGAGAAGTGGAACTTCGGCGAAAAAAGGGTCGAGGGCCTCAAAGACGGCGAATGGCGCCATGTTCCCATTAACGATGATCTGTTCGAGCTGCTTCTTGAACTCGGCGTGCAGAACAAGCGCCCCGAGGAACACGTTCTTCCGAGGACGAATGCCTGGAAAAACAGCGAGGCAGCCGACGTGCTCAGGAAGTACTGCGAGAAGATCGGGATTCCCTCGATCTGTCTGCATACGCTCCGGGCGTGCTGGGCTACTCAACTCATTAAAAACGGAGTGGACCAGGCCACGGTCATGTCGATGGGCGGATGGGCCGATCCGGACACCATGCACCGCTATATAAGACTTGCGGGAATTGATGTCAGGGGCGGCACTGACTCACTTGCTTTAAAGAAGCGGGAACGACCTGCAAGGGTTTTCAAACTCGTTCGAGCCCAAGCGGCGCCCGGGGATGCGGCAACAAAGCCTACCCTCCCCTCTCTGCCGGAAAACGAGAATGAAGAACTCAGGCAACGGCTCCGCGAGCGTAACGCGTTATTGGAAAAGCTCCTGTCGAGCGATCCCAAGGTAGCGGAAGCGGCGGCGCATGAGTGGGCCGAGGCACAGCGAGCCGCACAGCTCTCGTCGTAAGAAATCAATCAGCAATCAGTTGGGAAGTTACCGTTTCAGCCGAATACAGGGCGAAACCGCCTAGTTTTCGGGGTGTGGGTCCCCAGGGGACCCAGCAAGGGAGATAACTATAGACGATGGTTCATTTTCCTAAAGTCACCCCATCCCAGATTTTCGTTCTTGACAGCATGTACGGTATCCTGCACGTTTTATCCATGCAAAAAAAACCATCAT
>CAZQUK010000388.1:0-2841 GCA_964596435.1 uncultured Oligoflexia bacterium | reverse complement strand
TAGAAGCGTGGGTAGGGAAACAAAAGCCCGAAGAGCAGGAACTAGAAGCGTGGGTAGGGAAACAAAAGCCCGAAGAGCAGGAACTAGAAGCGTGGGTGGGGAAACAGAAGCCCGAAGAGCAGGAACTAGAAGCATGGGTGGGGAAACAGAAGCCCGAAGATCAGACACTTGAAAAATGGAATGACCCGTTTAAGTCAAAGATTGAAACAAAAACTAATACAAATGAAGAGACTTCACTCCAAAATAGTGAAAAAGTAAAAAATGATGAAGATGAAGATGAAGATATTTCACAAGAGGCCGACAAGGCAAGTGCCTTAATCAGCAGTGTTGAAAAGTCCGATATGACTAGTACCTTGAGTGGACTAGAAAGTTTAAAAGACAAAGTTGATGATAAAACACAAAAAGCAATCCATGGACTTATGGAGGATATTGTAAAACAAAAGGCAAGTTTGAACATAATGACCAGAAATCTTGGCTTTACAGTCAGGAAGATGGAGCACGATTTTAAAACCAAACAAATTACTTTCAAAGAAGAAATTAGAAGAAATGAAAACTCTATAAGACAAAAGGAAAATGAAGTTACTATTCTTAAGGACCAGGTACAGCGTTTATCGGAAATGGTAGAAAAATTTAAACAAGAGCAAAAACTAAGCTCGGGTGAGGCCGGATTTAAACAAAAAATAGCATATTTAGAAAAACTTATCGAACGAAAAAATGAAGAAACCACTAAATTAACAAAACGCATGGAAGATCAAAGGCAACAACTCATTGCGGCTCAGCAAAATGCTCAAAGTGGAGATTCCAAAAACGAATTAAACATCCTCAAGGGTAAAGTTGAAAATGCGACAAGACAGGTTGAGGGTGTTCAAAAAGCCAACAAACAATTAATGGCAAAACTACAAAAGACGGGGCAGGAAAAACTTGCAGCTCTAAACGCTCAAGCGGATCTGAAAAAGAAACTACAGCAAACCGCGGTCGTTGCTGAAACACAGAAAAAGGAGACTGCAAAACTTCAGCGCAAGGTTCAT
Source organism: uncultured Oligoflexia bacterium (assembly GCA_964596435.1). Classification (GTDB taxonomy): domain Bacteria; phylum Bdellovibrionota; class UBA1018; order UBA1018; family CAZQUK01; genus CAZQUK01. Next base: position 1,813 of record CAZQUK010000388.1, on the reverse strand, counting down.
GAGTTAATGGAAGAAAATAAAAAATTAAAATTACAGCACGCAAAAGCCTCAGAAAAAGGACCTAAAGCTGCTTAAAAACAGTTTGTAAAAAAATTTATTCATCACAGATAAAGAATAAAGGCAAAATCCTAAACATCATTTTTCAAAAAGCTTGTGTGGAAGGCTTTCTATTCGGCTGGCGTTTGTAACAAACATATAGTTAAGTTTTCGCTGGAACTCTCTTATGTTTCTAGCGCCTCCGTACGTTAAGGCTGACCTTAGACCACCGATAATGTCGCTAATAATGAATTCTTCATCATTTCTAAAAGGAACTTGTGTTGAAACTCCTTCTGCGGTTTTCCATTCTGGCAGGTTTCCTAAAAAATCTTCCTGGGCCCTGCGGCTTGCCATTCCGCGGTATTCCTTAAATTTATTTCCTTTACTATCAGTAATTATGGCACCAGGAGTTGGTGTGGTACCCGCAAGCATGCCTCCAAGCATTACATAATCTGCCCCAAAAGCGATTGCTTTTGCAATGTCTCCAGAGCTTCTAATACCACCATCTGCTACGATGGACCTGTCAACACGGGCACAGTCCTCTATTGAGGATAACATTGGCACGCCAAAACCAGTTTTGATTCTTGTACTGCACACAGAACCACCACCAATGCCAGCTTTGAGGATATCTGCACCGCATGATGCTAGAAAATCTGCCCCAGCATATGTTGCTACATTTCCGGCCATTACACAGGCATTTGAGGAAATAATTTCTCTTAGGGATTTTAATGTTTTACCAACATATTTGGCATGTGCGTGTGCAACATCCAAACAAAAATATTCCGCACCCTCGTCTTTAAGTGCCTGTGCTCTTTCAAGGTCGCTTTTCGTGCAGCCAATAGATACAAAGGTCTTATGTGTGCATTTTTTAAATTCTTCAATATTTTTTTCAATGGACATAAACCTATGAAGAACGCCCATTCCGCCTTTAGCGCCGATAAAATTTGCCATTTCATTTTCAGTCACTGTATCCATGTTGGAGGTTAGTACTGGGAGGTCCAATTGAAGTTTTTCAGATTTATCTTGCACTGAGATATCCACTATTCTTCGTGATTCGTAGTGGTTATAAGCGGGGATTAATAAAATATCATCGAAAGTAACGCCTTTTTGGATCATATAAGTTGCCTTTTTATTGTGAGTCTTGGTTTGTCAATATATTAGTCTTTTGTGGTTAATAAATAAGTTTTTATGCATTCTTATTTACTTTCGGACAGAAAATTACACTTTTAGCTTGGTACAGACAAGCTTTTTTTTTGCTTAAACGGTGCCTGAACTCATGAAAAAGTGTAAAAAAAGCTTAGACGGGTAGTATTTTTTAAATAAAACAAATTTTATGTATTGACGATTTTATGAAATTAAGCTCATAATCCAATTCATTAAGGTAATAACAAAATAATAACTTTCTTAAGGAGGAAAAAACCTTGGCAAAAAAGAACAGTAAAAAAGCAAGTAAGAATGGTAAATTCAATTTCATAGGAGAACTTCACGAAAGTATTCTTCAAATTTCTGAAGTAACACGTAGTGGAACTATTCGTATTAAACGTTCAGACCTTAAAAGTTGTATTGAAAACACAATTGTTAAGGGTGCAAAAGCTGCAGTAAAAGGTGAACGCGTTCGTTTTCCAGTTATTGGAGCATTAGTTAAAAAAGAAGTAAAAGCACGCAAATCAGGAAAAGGTGTAAATCCTTTTACTGGCGAGCCAATGGCTATTAAAGCACGTCCAGCTTCACGTAAACCACGCTGGTCATTTCCAAAGAGTCTTAAAGAGACCTTTGC
>CAZQUK010000387.1:0-2865 GCA_964596435.1 uncultured Oligoflexia bacterium | reverse complement strand
TACGCTTTCTCAATCATTCCAATTAGTTGCACTTCAGAAAAAAATTCGGGTATTAATGCCAAATCTGGCAACGGTTTTCGTAGTAAGACTTAATAAAAAAAACTTACAAGAGGAGATGCTTATGATCGAAATAGATAAAAAAATTAACGTTGGCGATAAGTTGGAAAAGTAGCAGAGGCTTTAAGATAATTTACTACTGGTAGGGCATATTAGTTAGTTATTTTGAATTTGCTAATATAAAACTTTTGATAATTATTTGGTGTTTGTGAATAAAGATAAAACATTAGAATCATATCTAAATGCAATTTATGAAGAATATAATGACAAAAAATTTATCCACCCCGACCCTCTTGAATTTTTATTCAAATATAAAAACACAAAAGACCGGGAAATTGTGGCCCTTGTTGCATCATCCTTGGCGTATGGACGGGTAAATCAAATATTAAAAAGCGTATCCTTTGTTCTTGAAAAACTTAATCTCCCGGCAAAATATCTTAAAACTCACTCTGAAAAAGAAATTAAAAATACCTTTATTGATTTCAAGCACCGCTTTTCAACAGATAAGGATATTGGTGATTTACTTTTGGCTATTAAAAACACAATTGAAACCTACGGTTCTCTTCAAAAATGTTTTTATAAGTGTTACTCAGAAAATGACATTAATATAACACCAGCTCTTACAAAATTCGTGGATGAACTCACAAAGCACAGTGGCGCAAATAAACTTCAACTGCTACCCTCACCAAAAGATGGAAGCGCCTGTAAAAGATTAAATTTGTTTTTAAGATGGATGTTAAGACACGATAATATTGACCCAGGGGGGTGGACGCACATCCCCACCTCAAAGTTACTTATCCCACTTGATACACACATGTATAAAATTGCAAAAGAACTTCGCTTTACTAAAAGGAAATCTGCTGACCTGAAAACTGTAATTGAAATCACCAAGGGCTTTTCGCGCTTTGCACCTGATGATCCGGTTAAATTTGATTTTGCACTAACAAGAGCCGGGATATGGAAAAACAATCAAAAAGCCCTTATCAAAAAAACAACCTTTTAAGAACGCTGCGCAAAAGCTAATGATGCTGCTTTTTATAAAAAACATGACAATTAAAAACCTCTTTTAGTTTTCCATTAATTAGTTTATCCTGATCAGCATGAGATATCCATTTTTCAATCCTATCGACGAGGCACTATTTGAAAGCAGAACCGTACAGCTTTTTGGAGCTGTTAACTCAGAGCTTGCTCACAATGTTAATAAAACTCTTCTTGCTCTTGAAAAGGTTAACCCTGAAGCACCTATTTATTTATTTATTAACTCACCCGGAGGTGAGATCAGCTCAGGATTTGGAATTTACGACACCGCAAGGTTCATAAAACCTGAGGTTATAACAGTTGTTACAGGACTTGCAGCCAGCATGGGTTCTTTGATTGCTCTGTGTGCCAAAAAGGAAAATCGTCTTGCTTTTCCAAACAGCAAGTTTTTAATTCATCAGCCCTTAATATCCGGCCAGATTTCTGGTCCCGCATCTGATATTGAAATTCATGCAAACGATATTGTTAAAACTAAAGAGAAAATTAATCGTCTTTATGCAGCAGAAACCGGCAGGTCTTACGAAGAAATCGTAAAGGCAACAAACCGTGATAACTGGATGGATACTTACGAAGCCTTGGCGTACGGACTTATAAGCCGGATTGTTACTTCAAGAGCTGAGCTCTAGTTAAATTTCTTTATATTCAATTTTTTTTACTTCAAGTTCAATATCACCTTTTGGTATTTTTACAGTGACAACATCACCAACACTTGTTTGCAGTAGTGCTTTTCCTATTGGAGATATCCAGCTAACCTTCCCGGTTTTAGCGTCAGTTTCATCTATTCCTACAATTTTATAGATTTTAATATTATCCTCTCCATCAAGTACCGTAACCGTGGCGCCAAAAAGTACACGATCAGATTCTTGCAATTTTGGATCAATAATTTCTGTGCTTTCAAGACGCTTTGTTAAAAACCTTATTCTTCTATCAATTTCCCTTAAGCGCCTTTTCCCGTATATGTAATCCGCATTTTCTGATCTATCGCCATTTTCAGCGGCCCAAGATACTTTTTCAACAATTTTAGGTCGCTCTTCATTTAGAAGATGCTGCAATTCGTTTTTAAGGTTACCTGCTCCTTTTGGAGTAATGTAATTTTTTGTGCCCTTTGGCAAAAGACTGCTGCTCTCAATTTCTTTCACATCATCTGTGTCATCGTCAGTTTCTTTTACAAATGCTTTATTCAAAACTTTTTTTTCCTTACCTGTAAATTAAAACAACCTGTTTTCTTACTATACCCTTATATGATACAAATTTCAAAAAACGATATCCACTCACACATCTACCCAAAAGGAGATAAGTTAAAATGAATGTTGCAGTACTTGGTGCAAGTCCTAAAAAAGAACGCTATTCAAATCAGGCAGTAAACCTACTTAAGGAGTACGGTCACGAAGTAATACCGGTAAATCCAGTACATGATGAAATAGAAGGCATTAAAGCTGTAAAATCATTAGGAGAAATACGTATAAGCATTGATACTCTAAGTGTATATGTTGGTCCGAAACAAATTAGCAGCTTAATCCCAGATATTCTTAATCTAAAACCCAAGAGGGTAATACTAAACCCCGGCACAGAATCTGAAGAGCTTAAACAAACACTAAATCAAAACAACATCCCCTTTGTTGAAGGATGCACCTTGGTAATGCTAAGAACAAATCAGTTTTAATTGAATAAATATTTTTATTAGTAGCGATCTCCGCCACCGCCACCGTCACGGCCACCGCCGCCATAGCCACCGCCGCCGCCACTACGGCCACGACCGCCATATCCACC
>CAZQUK010000386.1:0-2873 GCA_964596435.1 uncultured Oligoflexia bacterium | reverse complement strand
TTTCCAAATATATAATATCTTTTTCACACTCACTGAGTTCATAAGTTAAATCAAAATCAATTGTTTTTTCGTTATCAATTAACAGTTTTGAAGTTCCGCTTGTTGTTTTGGAAATACTTTTTAGAGAATTTTGAGCATTTTTAAGAGCACTAAGTTCATTTTCTGTGTGGTGCTTATTTGCGAATTTTTTTTTAACAATTTCAAGACGAACAGTGCGAGTATCCTCCATAAGAGCATAAAATTGCTTTAATGTTTTTATATCCATTTCCTTTGTAAGTATTTGATGCATTTAAATATTTTAACTTGTATGAGCCGAGTTTAAAGTATTAATTATAGGAATATTTTACTTTTGAAACTTAGGTTTTTTCATGATTTTTTTTAATTTAAGCATCACTTTAACCCGAATAAAATTTATATAATTATAACAAACAGTTAAGGGTCACGCACACCTGTGCCTTGATGCGCATCCTGGTTGACACGGCGCCACTGCGCGGTGTATGCATTTCGTAATTATAATTATAGTGGGGATTCTTTTAGGCATATAGTTCTATGAGTAAATATTTATTTATAATATTTTTGTTTGTAATTTTTAACACACAACAACATTATGCTAGTGCACAATTACAGCCGTTAACGCAGGATCTTGAAGAAGAATTTAGAGCTGGATTTGGAGCGGTTGATATCACACCAAAAATTGGTGTACCTCTTGGTGGGTATGGTGGGTTAAGGAGACATATTATCCCGTTTGATATTTTTGATAATCATCCTTATGCAACATTTCTAAAACCATCAGTAGGCGTTCTTGACCCACTCAGGTCCAAAGCCCTTGTCTTTGAAAAGGGGCCAGATAAAGTATTATTTCTAAGTTTAGACGTGGTTGGTATTAGCGGCGATTTTTATGATGAATTGATGAGCATAATTAAACCGTTGGGTTTTCAAAGCAAAGATGTTTTTATTACCGCAACACATACGCACAGTGGTCCAGGTGCAATAAGTCGGAGCTTTTCTTGGCAACTAATAGCAATGGATAGTTTTGTGCCAGAAGTTTATGAAAAGCTTAAGCTTGGAGTATTAAGTTCAATTAAAATTGCATTAGAATCGCTTGAACCATCTTCTCTTTTTGTAAACAGATTTAAAATTGATGGAATTCAACAAAACCGTCGGGATAAAAAGGCTATTGTTGATAATCAAGCCAATATGCTTTTTGTAAAAGCGCAAGACGGTACGTGGCAAGGTGGCGTGGTAAATTTTTCGGTACACGGTACCGCTTATGGGATGGACAACAATAAATTTAGTGCAGATTTGCCAGGAGGCATTGAGCGAGCAATAGAAGACAAACTTAAGGAAGAAAACGGTAAAATATTTGATGAATTTATTAAACCCGATCCGATAGTATTATTTTTTAATGGTGCTTTTGGCGATATTAAACCAAAAATGGGTGGCCAGCTCGGCATTGATTCATCAAGTTTACAATTTTCTAATAAAGTTGTTAATTCTTTAATAACGGCCAGACAAATTAGGCCATTTTGGCAAACGTATACCACAAAAATAAAACTTAAAAATAAAGCTGGTTTTAATCTTTGGGCCTGCGTTGGAGGTAAAGAGCAAAATAATATCCCAAAAAATTGGATTATTCCTGCAAACGATGTTTCAAATACATTAAGGGTTTCAGTAATGAACATTGATGGTGAAGTATTTGTTACTTGGCCTGGGGAATCCACATCGGCTCTTGGAGTGGAGCTTAAAAATAAAATTCTTGGCCTCGGTGCTAGTGGTGTTTGGATTTTGGGTGCATCAAACGGGCATTCAGGATATTTTACAACACCATCCGAGTTTGAAGCTGGTGGCTATGAAGTTTGTATGGCTTTTTTTGGACCGAACGCAGGTGAACAAATAATCAATAATTATTGTGATGTACTTTTGCATGAGTTTATAGAGAGGAAATAATGACAAGAGCGAGTGTTATTTGCTTTTTTCTGGGCCTGATAGTTTTTACTGGCTCTCAAATTTGTTTTGCAGAAATTGCTCCACAATCCAGTTGGAAAACATACTATAACAAAAAAAGCTCTCAAACAGACAATAGTAGACTTGGGGGTTTTGGTGTAGGAAATGGAGGAGTTTTTGCACTAATAGGCACCAAGTACCCGCTAAATACAATGCATAATATTTTAGGTCCCAGGTTTGAATCTTCAGAAGGTTTTTTTGGTGATTTTGCCCTTTCACTAAATTCCGGAAATTACAGGTTAAGTTTTATTGAAGAAGAATTATCACACAATAAAAAAGCACCAATAGTAAATTCAAGAGCTCTTGCTAAACTTCCATGGCCACCATTTTCAGATGATACTATTGAATTAAAGACAAAAGACTTTGCGTTGGTAAATTTGCCGGTAATTGTACGCGTTGTAAGTATAAAAAATAATAGTAACAGTTCTGTAAAAAACTTGTACATCAACGGTTACCACTGGGGCGAAATGGGTTACTCCAGTAAAAAACATTATAATGGCTATTCGCTTAAACAATTACGTGGTGATGCTTTAATGACAGTACATATCGATACTGAAAATAAGCTGACTATTCACACAGGCAGAAGTACAGAAATTTTACCTATTCAAACAGATAAAATAGATACTGCAAAAGAAATATTTACAATATTATCCAAACCCAAACATATTATTACACATTGGAAAATTAATATACCTGAGCTTAAAGAAAATGAAACCTACAGTTTTCCGGTTTTCATTGTGTTTACACATGGAAGCAAAGATCAAAGAAACTTGCTTGCAAGTAGAATTTTGCGCAAACTAAAATCTGAAAAACTTGAAACATATTTTGATGAAACAAAATTATTCTGGAATAATTTTTTCTTAGAAGGT
>CAZQUK010000385.1:0-2877 GCA_964596435.1 uncultured Oligoflexia bacterium | reverse complement strand
CGGAAGGCTGGAGTCTTGCACTGATGTAGCATCCTACTTGTGGGTAATAGTAAGGCCATAGTTAGTTCATCAGTTTCTATGTTCATGTAATGCTCACCGGCACCCGAATGTACAAGATACGTGGGTGCCTTGTTTTTGGTGAACCAGTTTTCGTTCCATGCGTTTTCAGTACCCATAAGATATGCAATTGGAAGCCCCCTTTTTTTGAATGAATATATTAAATTATCAAGAGAATCTTTTATTTTAATGGCGCCATACCAGTCGGTTGATGCATGTGTAACAAAAAGTGTGTGGTTATTTAATGAAATGTGTCGCTGTGTCCATTCATCCATGGGTACCTGGGCATCAAGTTTTGGAGTGTCGTATTTATCAGCTATAAACGAAAGAGACGATTTCATTTGCATATGAAATCTTTTTCCAACAGTTAACGAAAACGGTGATAAATTACTTGATGCACAATTAGAAAGATCTGAGTTTTCAGCAAGTGTGGGGGTAAATAGAAAAACACCAAACACGCCAAAAAAACATATTAAGTAGTTTACGAATCTACCTCTCATATATAATAGTAGAGACTACTATACAAAAAACAACACGAATAGATGTGTCATTTGGGCCACTCGGTTCCCGATTAATAACGAATATTGGCACTTCAGTTTTAGAGTCGAGTTTGAAGTCGGTCGCCCTGCAAAATAAAACCCTGTAATATTAAGTGGTTGCTCTGCTCACCCTAAAAACAAAAAAATAAAATATTTAGACGTTTCAAGCAGTTTTCATGAAACCAAATTTCAGGCTATAATTGATAGTAGGTTATATAACCTTAATGAGGAATCGTAAATAATGCAAAAATCATTTTTTTTTCTGGCAATTCTTGCAGGTTTGTTTTTTCATAATGCTCTCTCACGCGCAAATGACCTAATCGAGAAAACTAATGAAGTATTTCGCCAGGTGGACGAAGGCACCTTGCCGCCAAGTTGTGATCAGTCAATTTGTGGGGCTCAAAAACCAAGCTGCGAATATCTTTCTGACAGTTTTTGTGAAAAACTTTGGGACCCAAAAAATGAAGGAAACCTTGAAAATGGAACCTCAAGGTTTTTTTTGGGAAATACCGGAAAAAGTGAAATGTCACATGCAAAGCGTATGAATTATTATGCCCTTCTTGATGGAGCAAACAATTTACCTTCAGAGTTAAATGCAGCGTTAAAACCTCTTTTTTCAGAACTTAGAGCTGCATTATCTGAAGAAGAAGACTCAAAACCATGGTACAGAAAAATCGGCGATATTTCGAGAAAAATTAATTGGGCCCTGCAGGATATGGCAAGGGAAAAAACGTTTAAGGATCACCCTGAATTAAAAAATAAACGCGAAAAAGATTATACTGTGATTGAAAATTCGTATTTTACAAATAACCAACAAATATTAGAGAACCAAATACTTGAAGCAAAATATCAAAAACACCCAAACTGGTTAAACGCAAAAAAATAGCACAAAAAGCCAAGAAAGACCTTATTATTGAGATCAATAAATTAAAAATTCCAGATTCCTATAAAGCAAGAATGATTAAAAAACTAAAATCTGTTGAAATAAGCCTACCTTACGGTGATCCAAAAATTTTATCTAATTGGAGTGATTGTGGAGAAGCATCAATTAATGCATTTTATACGCGCAGATTTAATAAAATAACAATGTGTGCAGGTATTTTTAATACAATGCAATCTGAAGGGACAATTTATAAAATAATGGCACATGAATTTGCCCATTCTATTGATCCATCAGGGATGTGTGAGGATAATTATAAACAAACAGGTACAAGAAAAATTATTGAAACTATGTACAACGCAAAAGGGAATACCTTTGATGATTGCACAAAGTGGAAAAAAATAATTAATGAAAACTTTTCTTGCCCAAAAAAAATCGAGGAGCCGGGCTCCCCGTTAAAAGATTTTACAAACTGCCTGGTTGATAGATCAAGACTCAAGCCTTTTAAAACAGAAAGTGTGCGTGAAGTTGCATCAAGACAAGCCGATGGTTTAATGAGCAGTTGGGCTTCAAATCATGATTTTATCAGACTAACAACACCAATGATAAAAAAGGGGACCGAGGAAGAGCCAAATGAGTTTTACTTAAGGCCCGATATATTAAACTTAAACGACAATAAATTTTATAAACTAGATTACAATTCCACATATATTCCGACGGCTGAAATATTTGTTCAAACGTTAAAATGCCCGGTAAAAGAAAATATTTGCCCAAAAGACAAACCTGAACATACACCAGAGGAAACGCCTGAAGGTCAAAAATTCAAAGATGCGCTGGATAACACCCGCGACATTATTCAAGGAACTCTTGAAAGAATGTATTCGCAATGTGGTATTGAGGAACCTAGCCTGGCCGAGGACCGTCTTTCAAAAACATCAAGCGAAAACTTTGCTGACTGGCTTGCAAATAAAGCCATGATACAAAATTTATCACAAATGGATTCACTCAAGGATAAAAGAAAATTTGCCCAGGAAACAGGGGCGCTTTGTTGTGATGCCCCGGGCACTTTAGATAGCGCTCCTCCTGAATTCAGAAAAATAGAAAAAACGTTTTCTTTTGCTGTTCATGGAGATAACAGAATTAGGCGCCTATCAGTTTTAACACCTGAAATATCCGACCTTATTCAATGTCAATCTAACGAATCGTTACAGAAAGGTTTTGGTTCATGCAAGCTATAATAAAAATATTTATTTTATCTTTTATTTTAATTTTTCCATTTTCATATACTCTGGCCCTAAAAATCGATGTGCCAAAACAAAATTTATATATGAAAATATACGGCAAATATGGGACCGAGTGGGTTAAACTTTTTCAGGATAAAAAGACGTGGGTTTGCCAGAA
>CAZQUK010000384.1:0-2887 GCA_964596435.1 uncultured Oligoflexia bacterium | reverse complement strand
AAATAAGACATTTTTTGAAGTTAGAGCGAATTTTTTCGCTCAATTGGGGTAATACTGTCATGTGTATAAAGATTACTGTCTTGTAAACCAAAAAGAACCCAGTTATCTGAGTTTACATAATCTTTTTTGTAGCTATAGACATGATCTGATGTCCAAACCACGTCATTCGATAATATTTCCTGCAAACCATTTTTATGTGATTCTTTAATATCGCAGGCGCTAGGTAGATTCCAGTCTGTTTTAACTTCATTGTCAAAACTAATATCTATATTTTTACATTTTTTTTCTGCTGAATAATAATCGTCAATAAAGTCATTATTTATATTACGATTTTGCTCGGACTTTATCCAGCGAAAGCCAGTCTCTTCATCTTTCCAGATTGAATATCTACCATTTACCTTTTCTACAAGAGTAAAAATATTTTTTGTAGTTGTAATGCAAGGATCTGATGGAACAACTGCGTCTGACTTCTAAGAAGCTGCTTTAGCAGACTGGGAAAACGCAATTACAACTATTAAGAATATCATTGTTTTTGTCAGTTTTTTCATGCCTTTCACCGCTCATTTTTAGGATTTGCTTCCTGCGGTTAAAATTAAAAGGAGGAGCCATTTAAGATACCACCACAGGAAGCAAAACTTTTTTAACTTTCGCAAAAAAAGCTTCAATTTATCACTTACAAAAAAACTTTTTATTTACTCCCTGTAGCATAAATTTAAAAGGAGGAGCCATATAATTTCGAAAACTACAGGGAGTAAATTTGCAATAAACCTTTTATATTCCTTTCGACTTTAACTTTTTTGTGCCTGCCGCTTGCTTTTTGCTTTCAATAATTAAAACATCATTCTCATTAACGTCCTTAATATTTCTTTCAGTATTAATTTTATTCTCTTCTGTTCCTGCCGCATCAAGCAAACTTAACGTTGCATCAATATCTACAATCAGTGCGCCATCACTATCGTAATGATTATTTAGTGGAATCATCATTTGTGTTTCTGACGCTGCCAAGTATCTGGGATCAACTCTGTCATTAATTATAAATTTAATTCTATTCACACGCTGAGGGGCAAAACCGTTTGAATATCCACCATCCTGGTCAGCTGCAAATGTGAATTGAGAAAAAACTTGAGCAAGCAGCACTAAGATTAGAAGAGCTGTTTTAGTTGTTTTAGTTACTTGCCCTTTGCTCATTTTTGGTTCTCACTTTCATTTTTTTCGTTGTTTGAATTACTGTTTTGCAACAAGGGTGCCAATATGATTTTTTTATAACATAATGATATTAAAGGGTTTTATAAAAATAGGTTTCTCTAAACATGTATATTTTTTCGACACATGTAGAATTTGTTTCGTTTCCGTATAATTTTACGTAAAATGTAAAATAAGGGAGCCACACATATGACACTTGAATTTATTGAATTCGCTGAAGAGTTAAAAAAATGGCGCGCCATAAAATACAAATCTGCTCTTGAACTTTTTAATAAAGAAACTTTCTCATTTTCATATAGGGTTTACTCAGGATTTGAAAGAGGTGAAGCGTTGCCTACTGTAAAACAGCTCCTTGAAATTACTGATACTTTGAATATTGATGCTATTGAAGCCTCTCTTTTATGGGTGAGAACACAAATGCCAAGAGAGGAATTAAAAAAAGTTTTTCAAGGAAGACAAAAGCCTAGAATTGAAGTTAGCACTAAACCCACACCACCTCTTGTTGAATCCACTTGGTTTTTTGGCCCCCCAGAAAGAAAAATACTCTTAAAAACCCCATGGCTTTGGGATATTATAGTTTTTTTAAGCTTGAATTACCCAAAAGAATTTGATGCCTGTGACTTACCTTATCCAAAAAATGTGGACCCAAATAAATTATTTGATACCTATCTCAAAACCTGGATCACCGATGGGCATATTATTAAAATTAAAAATAAAATAAAGCTTAGAGTTCCTAATGCTTATTTACCAAAATCATCCGAATGGAATGCAATAAGGCAAAATAATCTAAAGCGAGGTATTGACCATGTTTTTACGAAAGCCTCTGATGAAATGCTTATTGAAGGAAAAATTATCCAAATGAGTATTCAAAGACCCCTCACCAAAGACCAATCAGACGCTTGGCTTAAGCGGTTCCAGGAAATTGAACCTGAATTTATTAAGGGTCCTTACTTAAAATCAGCGCCTGACGCAAAAAACTATGGCTTATACATAGTGTTTGGACCGAGGTAGCAGGTAATTACTCAATTTTATTTAATTAAACTCTGTCACCATGACCTTTTTAGGTGTTTGATATTCTTTATTACCGTCTAAATATATTTGTCAGGCAGGTACATTGGGAAACCTTTCGACCAGATCATCAAGATAAAGACTTGCTAGATACTTTGCTTTATCTTGCACACCCATTTCACCAAATAAAGATGTTATTTCCTGTTCATAGTTATTTAGATGTAAAAAGCGAGGGCCCTCAGGCAGGAGTGTTCTGTTTGAAATTCTAAGAGCAAGGCTTGAATCCTCACCTTTAAGAAATGATATAACTCTTTCAATTGTGTTAAAATTTATGGTAAGAGCGCAAAAAATATTTTTCTACGTCAGTATGCTTTTTTTTCTTTGTTATATTTTTGTGAATTAGAGTAAGCCCATTTTTGCAAAAAAGTTTATGGAAAAGATCAAGGCCTAGGTCACGCTGGGAAACGTCAAAACCTTGCTCGATCAGATACTTGGTAAGATATCCGGTTGCAGGGTAAGGTGAATTTATCTGAGTCATAGGTGGTGTAATAAGCAGTAACTTCATTGATCTTTTTTACTTTAAGTTTCACACACTATCTAGCCTTGTTTGTTTACTTGGACATACCCGAATTTTTTTCTGAAGTGCAACTAATTGGAATGATTGAGAAAGCGTAAG
>CAZQUK010000383.1:0-2917 GCA_964596435.1 uncultured Oligoflexia bacterium | reverse complement strand
AGAAATAAAAGAAAAAGAAACAGAGCTTATAGTTGTCAAAAGTTTTTATGAACACATTATAGAAAATGTTAAAAGTGGTGTTTGGGTCAGCGACAAAGACGATCTTATTTACTTTTTCAATAAAGGAATGGAAAAAATATCCGGCATTTTAAGAAATGAAGCTTTGGGTGTAAATGTACTAAAAAATTTTAGTGAAGAAACGCTTGTAAATTTCCGTCCAGTATTTTTGGAAGCTAAAAAAACACTTCATTCAAAATATTACGATGCCCTTAAAGTAAAAATACCTGGTGGGCGCAGTACGTACCAAAGTGGCTGGCTTGTGCCAATGGTTGAGAACGCTAAATATGCCGGTATGATTTGTGTAGTTGAGGATGTTACCGAAAAGGTGGATGCAGACAAAACAATTAGGGCACTTGCAAAGTTTCCAGATGAAAACACAAACCCGGTTTTTAGGGCACTACCCACGGGAGAATTATTGTATTTCAATAAAGCTACGCATATTTTGCTTGAACTCTGGGATTATTTTAAGAGGGACCAATTGCCAGACGATGTTGTTAAAAAAATAAAAGAAGCAGTATTAACAAATACGAAGCCCACATTAAAAGTATTGTGTGAAGAAAAAATTATTAGTTTAATGTTTACCCCGATTGTTAACGAGTCATATGTCAATGTGTACGGGTTGGATATTACGGAACTAAAAGCCAAAGAAAGAGATCTGCTTGAGAGTCGTGAAAAATATAAAAATCTGTTTGAAAATTCAAACGATGCAATTTTTATACATAAAACTGGTGAAATAATTGATGTAAATTTGATGGCAACTGAACTTTTAGACTATTCAAGGGCCCAATTGTTAAAAATGAAAATTAGTGATTTTTCCCTCCATCCTGAGAAAATAAAAAACTTACTTAATGAGTTTTTCAAAACGGGTCAACTTAGGGCCGAAACCGAATTTGTTAGATCAGATGGCCAGATTGTTAATGTAGATATTAGTTCCAGGTTTATTGATAAGGAAAATAATATTATCCAGGAAATTGTTAGAGATGTTACCGCAAAAAAACTTGTGGAAAAAGAAAATCTTGAAATTCACAAGCTACTATTTCATTCTTCAAAACTTGCGGCCATTGGGGAGCTTGCTGCTGGGGTGGCACACGAAATAAATAACACGCTTGCAGTTATAGACGGTAGTGTTGCCCGTTTAAAAGAAACTGTTTCGGGAAAAAACGAAAAATATGTTAATACCATTGGAAAATCAGTAAAAAAAATTCAAGACATTGTAAATAGGCTCAGATCCTTAGCGCGAGTTGATAATAGAGAAAATTGTGAGTTTGATATTAGTGATATTGTAAAAGAAACCATTTCAATGGTTTCAACAAGTTACAAAAAACAAAATATTGAAATTGAACTAAACGCTAAACAACATAATATCAATGTTTTTGGATTAAAAGGCAATGTTCAGCAGATTATTATGAACCTTTTATCAAATGCTAGGGACGCTTTAGTGGAAAAAAATGGGGGCATTATAAAAATTGATATTAATTCTTTTGATTCTTATGTTGAAATCAAGGTGACAGATAATGGGCCTGGCATAAATGATGATATAAAAGATAAAATATTTGATAACTTTTTTACTTCAAAACCAATAGGACTTAGTGCAGGGCTTGGCCTTTCAATTGTTCAATCAATTACCAGGAAAATGCACGGATCAATTAGTGTTGATAGTGAAGTTGGTATAGGAACTATTTTTACTTTGTCACTTCCTCTTGCAGAGTACGAAATGCGTAAAATTAATTGTGCCCAAAAGTTTGAATTTAAACCAATTTTAGGTAATGTTTTGGTTGTAGATGATGAAAAAGATATTCTGGAAATACTTGTGAAAATTTGTAGTTCTTTTGGGCTTAGAGTAGATGTTGCAAATAACGGTAGAGAGGCCCTTGGGCTTTTAGCAAAGTCAGAATATAATTACATGATTACCGATTTAAAAATGCCCGAAATGGATGGTTGCTCTCTTATAGAGCGGGCCTATAAAGAAAAATTGTTGAAAGACACAAAAGTAATTGTTATTACCGGCGGCCTTTTATCAGAATACTCTGAATATGAACGGAACATTATTAAAAAAGATGCCGGAGCATTTATTCTAAAACCATTTTCAAAAAAAATGATCTATAAAGCACTTGTTGAAAATAATAAAATTAACTTAAATTAGGCCCCAAAAGTGGTTATTGTTTTATGCCGCTTGGCAGCGCTATAGTGTACTTTCAATGATGATTATAATTATCCCAATAATGGCACCACCTGCAATAACACCTGCACATACTGTTTCCTGATTTAGCACAAAAATCTTTCTGGCGGTTGAGTTTTTGTTTTTGAGGGTTTTAGTAAGTACCCAGAAAAAGAACGCACCAAGTGCCATGGAAAGTGAATCTGTAAACCTTAAAATAAAGGCAAGACCAATTCCAACCCCAGATAAAGGGAAGCGCCCTTTAGTGTATGTGTTAATTAGCTCAAGAACAATTCCAAGAAGTGCACCAATTACAACCGAAATCTGAGCGGTAGGATGCAGGAAGCTTAAACCTTTTGTTAAAACTTCCGCCACGGCCTTCCAGACTTGTGCGCCCGGCATTGGGAGCTTGTCAGATGCAAAAAGTGAAATGTCGCTATTAAAAATCATATAAAAAACAGGAACAGAAATTATTGAACCTGCAAATATTCCAAGTATATGACCCACGGCTTGGTGACGCGGTTTGCCTCCAAGCATATAGCCGGGTTTGATATCCATAAGGAGGTTGCTCGCATTTCCAGCAACTTCTCCGGTAATACCGGCGGTCATTATGTTTGTCTGAATGTTGCCGGGGGCAAGTACACTAAATGAAAGTTGAGTGAGTTTACCAAGTGCCCCAGTTGGTGTGATTGATGTAAG
>CAZQUK010000382.1:0-2934 GCA_964596435.1 uncultured Oligoflexia bacterium | reverse complement strand
CTGTCACTGACCACGTAGTTTGACCCCCTCTCTGGTCATCAACTTTGACCCCCCTTTGGTCAGCGGTTTGACCCCGGGCTGGTCATCACTTTGACCCCACCCCTGGCCACACTTTGACCCCCCTGTCGGGAGGCTAAAAAAGCGGAAAATCCGGGCTTGTCCACACGCGCCATGTGCGCAAGGAGGCCCGACAGAATGACCAGACAAGGGAGGCAGGCAGGCATGGAAGACATCAGGGAAGTACTGAGGAATTACCAGAAGCTGGAGAGCATCAAGGGAACGGCGAGGATACTGAACTGCGCGAAAGGGACGGTTCGCCGGTATGTGCGCTGGGCGACTGAGAAGGGCCTTATGACCGGGGTTTTGCCAAGCGAGGGTGAATTGCAGCGGGCGTGGGGACGGGTGGAAAGCGGCGAGCAGCTGGTCCGGAACGAGCTTTCCGCGCATGTGGAATCCATTGAAGGATGGATCAAGGACGGGATTCCGTTGGTGCGAATCCAGGACCTTCTGGTTGAACGGCACGGCTGGCAAGGGAGTTACGCTACCCTGAAGCGTTTCACTGCCCCCATGAGGGATGACGGCGAGGCGTTCGTACGGATTGAGACGGCACCTGGAGCAGAAGCCCAGGTTGATTTCGGATTTCTGGGGCCGTTGTGGGATGAAGTGGAAAAGCGGACGAGAAAGGCCTGGCTCTTCCTTATGACCCTCTCGTATTCCCGGCACATGTACGCCCAGGTCGTATTCGGACAGGACATCCTGACATGGACGGAGTGCCACAAAAGGGCGTTCGAGTGGTTTGGCGGGGTGCCGGAGAAGCTGGTAATCGACAACCTGAAGGCGGGAATAGTGAAGGCGGCCATTTACGATCCCGTCGTGAACCGGAGCTATGTCGAGGTTGCCGAGCACTATGGATTCCTCATCTCCCCGTGCCGGCCCAGCACGCCCCGGCACAAAGGAAAGGTGGAGCGCGGGGTGCCGTATGTCCGGAACAACTTCTGGCGGGCGTGCGGAGCGAAGGGATTGGCGGAGGCGAACGCGGCCCTGCGGAAATGGATCATGGGAAAAGCGGGCCAGCGGGTACACGGGACGATACGGAGGAAGCCGTGGGAAGTGTTCGAGTCCGAAGAGAAGGGCATATTGCGGGTGCTCCCCCCGTATTCCTTTGACCTGTCTGTCTGGAAAGAGGCGACGGTACATCCGGACTGCCATGTAGTGGTAGAGGGGTCGTATTACTCCGTGCCGCACCGTTTGCGGGCTGAGAAGGTGATGGTGCGATTGGGGGCGCAAACGGCGCATATCTACGCCAAATCGGAGCTGGTGGCGGTGCACGTGAGGGCAGGGAGACCGGGGACGAGGCGGACGGATCCGGTGCATTACCCGCCGGAGAAGCTGGCGTATCTGGAGGCGACGCCGCAGTGGTGCATGGCGGAGGCGTTGAGGGTGGGGCCGTGGACTGATCAGCTTATCGGTGAAGTCCTTGGCCGCCAGCATCCGCTGGACGGCCTCCGGAGGGCGCAGGGAATATTGCGACTGCAGAAAACGTACACGCGAGCCCGGCTGGAGGGCGCGAGCCATCGGGCCGTGAGCCATGGCGTTTACACCTACCAGGCGGTGAAGCGGATACTTGAGCGGGGACTGGACGGCAAACCGATGGGCGGCGATATTCCGGAGGCTGAACCCAAACGGGACTACCGGTATGCGCGTGCTTTGCCGGAGATGCTTTTGCATCTTCCGGCGAGGGAGTCCTGACATGGATCTAATGCCGCAGTTGACGCCGCACTTGAGGAGATTGAGGTTATCGGGGGTATTGGAGACTCTGGAGGCGAGGCACAAGCAGGCTGTTATGGAGCAATTAGGGCACCTGGAATTCCTTTCCATGCTGGTGATGGACGAGGTGGAGAGGCGGAACATGAAGCAGCTGTCGGGGAGGCTGAAGAGGGCGGGATTCTCGGCGGAGATGACGCTGGAGGGCTTTGATTTCTCGTTCAACCCGGGGATCAACCGGCGTCAGGTCATGGACCTGGCCACGGGCCGCTTTATCGAGCGCAAGGAGAATGTATTTCTGATCGGTCCGTCGGGCGTGGGCAAGACGCATCTGGCGTGCTCGCTGGCGCATGCGGCGTGCCGGAGGGGATTCGAGGTCCAGTTCCACCGGACGAGCCAGCTTCTGAGGCACCTGAACCAGGGCCGGGCGGACGGGACATGGAACACGCGCCTGACGCACCTGTTGAAGCCCGACCTCCTTATCCTGGACGACTGGGGGCTGAAGAAATTCGGCCAACCGGCGGCGGATGATTTGTACGAGCTGATCAACGAGCGGTACGAAAAGGGTTCACTCATCGTGACCTCGAACAGGGCATTGGACGAGTGGCCGGAATTGTGGGGCGATGCGTTGGTGGCGTCCGCGGCGATGGACCGCATGGTGCATCATGCCCACGTAATCACCATTACGGGCAAGTCTTACCGGGCCAAAAATATTGCTCCTTCAGGCGACTTGAAAAAAGAGGTGAAAAAGGACTAACTTCGAGGACGAAAACCCCCCTGCGGGAGGGGGGTCAAAGGCTTGACCAGACGGGGTCAAAGTCGATGAGCGGTGACATTGGCCTCTTTGTTGGAAAGTTCCCGGCCGCTGTTAGGGCCAGGAAGACGCGCCATGCAGTAACGGCAATTGAGGTTGCAGGAACGGGTGGTCTCGAAATAGCAGAGGAAAAAGTCGCTCCGTTTGGAGTTAGGGGCCCCGGAAAACGGGGGTAAATTCAGCCTGTTGGTCGCCAACTTAAATAGTTCCTGCTGTAAAAAGGTTTTCCATAACGATACTTTATGGCAGTATCTGCCAAAAGTCAATTACTGCCATTTGTGGTCAATTACCATATAAGGGATAATAAACAAAAATGAAACTCAGGCGGCAGAAATACATCAGGACGAAACAAACCA
>CAZQUK010000381.1:0-2943 GCA_964596435.1 uncultured Oligoflexia bacterium | reverse complement strand
TTATACACCAACAAGAGAGCGTGAGCTTAAGGCTACAAAAATTACATCGGTTGAGTTTTTTCTGGTTTGTAAAAACAACCATCCACTTACAAAAGTAAAAAAATTTGATCCAAAACAATTACAAAAATATAAATATATCGGATCAAGATCTGGCGATTACCATAGACAGTATCCTGCACTTAAGTTGCTGCATGAACAGATAAATATTGATCCAAAAATGTTTATTGAAACCAACAACCAAGAAACACAAAAGCGAATTGCAATTAATGGGTTTGGTTATACAGTCATACCCGAGCATATGATTACAGAGGATATTAAAAAAAATAATTTGGCAATTATTAAGACACCTAAGAAATTATTTTCTGATGTTTATTGGGTTCATAAAAAAAACAAAACCCTGTCAAAACCGGCTATAATGTTTAAGGATTATATGCTTGAGTCGATGAGCACTTTTGGCTAAAAAAGCCCCCATCTTTTAACATTTTTTTTGTAAATCAAATAAGTGTTTCCAAATCTTTTTTCAAGTGTTGGTTCCTCAAAAAGAAAAACATAAAAGTGAATAATTGGTATACAAAATAGGGAAAAAAGAAACATGAGTAAGTGTGTAATCTACTCTATCCAGTTTAATTTAAAAACTTGTGCAAAGAATCTATCAGCATCAATCCAGCCTCCATCAAATTTATCTTGCCAGACCTGACCATAGCTATTTATTACCTTCACAAATGTTTTACCGTTCACACGTTTGCAACCTGCAACAACAACGGCATGTGGGGCGGATGAATTAAGCGCTCTTTCATAACCTGGGTCAGTTGGATCCAGTTCCCAAGAGGCGTTATAAATAGCTACGGCCACTGCATTTCCTTTTTTAAGTTGTGTTAAAGCATCATGCTCCATCAACCTCTTTTTAATAAAATCTGGAAAACTATAATAGTTACTTTCATTAATCTTAAATTGTGGAGTTTTTAATCTATTTTTTTTGCACTCATCGGGTAACAAAATACTGTCTAAAAAATTTTCGTAGTTATACTTGTACATGAGCGTTACCATTTCAGATGCAAACTTTGTAATTTCACCAAGGCCTGCGCCATATACTGGGTCTGTGCCAGATGCTTCAAGTACTGACCTTGCATAAAACCTTGCGACTTCACAAGCTTCAGCCATATCTTGCACTCCTCTATAAGAATGGTAAAAAGATCCAAGTTCGTTGATAACTGCAGCAGGGCTGTAGTCGTCAGACTGTTTTACAAAAAGTGGAACCTTTGATTCTTGGCAAAACCCACCATTATTTGCGACTTCTAAAAAATCAGCAGGCCATCCACCTTCTGCAATATAAGATGAATTCATATAAGTTCCGGAATTTTTTTCATTTTTTACACCAGTATGGTCGGCTGGTACAAAAACACCATGTCTTACCACGCCATCAATTACAGAAAGCCCATCTTTCCTAATTTTATTACAAGTCGGTAATTTTAATTTACAGTGGTGCTGCTCAACTAAGGTGGTTGCAGCATGGGCATAACAAAAACCAAGGTTTCCCTGGTCTTTAATGGGTCCTATTTGGTTGGATAAATCTATAGGCTTTTTACATAGCGGCTCAGTTTTTGTGTTTGAAAAATCCAATGAAATGTCATTTGCATGGGCATTTGTTGCAAACACAGAAAATGTAAATAAAACAATAATAAGGTTTTTTATCATAATCTTAATTTTATAAAACCTAAAGGCTAGTTTTACGCATGGGCGCTCGTTACGGCCTCAATGCTAATTTTACAGTATTTTGTGTTAAATTAAAGCATATTGTTCGGGTATGTATTAAGCGTTTGATAATTAATGCTATTCTGGTTTAAAAGCCAGACTTCAAAACTGAAGTGCAACAGATTAGCTTACTTAACAGCTTGTATGAACAGTTTTTTAAAACTTACAGTATCATTAATTAAACCGGCATAATCAAGCAGGCCATGGCTTATGCCATTAAAGCCATGAAGCTTGAGTATGTAATTTACTTGTCCCATTAGCATCGAAAAATTTACCCTTTTAAATGGATGCGCAACTACTCCAAGCTGTAAATACTCAGCAAGAGTATTTAGTAATTTTGTTTTGTTGCTGGTGTTAACATTAATCGCTCTTATTTCATCCATTAACACATCCATTCTATCAATATATTTATTTAAATACTTTGCATTTGGATATTGAACCATTATTCCGGTGCGCTCCATAAATATTTCAGGCCATGCTTGAGGATGAATACCGTCAATAAATATTTTAACACTAGGGTCAGTTTCATGTTTTAGTTTGACTCTTAGTTCATTTACACGTTCAAGCCCTATTTCATTTTTAAGTAATTTATTATCTACACTTATTAATAACGGTTCATTATTTGACAGCGCATTTCTAAAAACGCTTGGAGGAACATCAAGTCCTATTGATGTAAACCCTTTATATGGTGTTTTTCCGGTTTTTCCGTAAACAAGTTTTTTATGTTGATCTACAAGCATTTTTCTAAAATTTGATTTTTTTTTGTTTCTAAACCACGGATCAAATTCTTCAGTAATTGAATAATACAGGTTTTCTAAATATTCGCTTGAAACACTAGCTTGTGTGGAATTTCTCACACTAAGTCTTTTCCATTCTTGACTGCTTGGGTCTATGGCATCTAAAAACGTTGGTTTTTTAAAACGATAATTAACTAATTCACAGTATTTTCCATAATAATTTAGAATTCCAACCAGGCACCTATTTAAGTTCGGTCTTTTAAATTGTGTGTGCTGCGCCGCAAGACCGGGCATTTGGCTCAAAAATACAAGTAAAAATAATGCTGTTTGTAGATTAATAAACAGTTTGCGGCGTCTCACATCTTTCTTTTCGGAATAATAGGGTATTATTTGAACTAATAATAAAAACTTATAACTACTTAACATAACGATTGATTTATTAACTTTGATGTCC
>CAZQUK010000380.1:0-2947 GCA_964596435.1 uncultured Oligoflexia bacterium | reverse complement strand
AAGCCATCATCGTCTGCTTTTGATTTTTTATTTTTACCCTTACCACTGGTTGCTGAATATATTGCAGGCGCTATAAGATCCCTAAGTTTTTTATCTTTTAATTGATCATCTAAATTTGCTAATGCTTTTGAAAGTTTTTTACTACCACCCCCCATTCCGGCCAGTACTTGGGCGGGTGACTTTGTTTTTAAACCCTCAATAATTTTTGAAAATGGCAAACCAGTTTTTTTCAGCTCATTGTTTAATTTTCTTGTGAGATCTTTGTCAAGAAATATGTTTCCGACATTTGAATCTTGTGATGCAAGATTTGCAATATTATTTAAAGTTGCATCATCATTATTTGACGAATCATCATTATTATTTTTGCCAGGTGCTTTCATGCTTGTTGGTACAAACACGGCGCCAGAATTATTTCCAGCACCACCTAAAGAAAATTCAGGTTCTTGTTCTGCTACTTCTGGAGCGGCACACTCCTCAAGAAGGCCCTTTAGGGTAACTTTTTCGCCTTCTTTTGTTTGTAATTTTTTTACACTTTTACATGAGTCTTTTCCGGAACTCGCTGCTGCATCCATGTTGTAATATTTGTAACCCGCAAGTGCCGCTGCAATCGCTCCTGCATAGCATGATGAATTATTTCTATCGCTTTTTTTTTCATTTACGCTATGTTGTTCTGTTTGAGCAGTATCAGCACTCCCGATATCGGATTCATAAAGACTATTATTAGACTCTGTTGCACTTTCAAATCCTTTTGCATAAAGATCCTCTATAAAAATAGAACCAGCAGTATTTGCAAGTCCAACAACAGATGTAATGTAGCTTTGAGCTTTGTTTTTCATTTGAATGTTTTGCATTAAGTCTGCTCCTGAAGCTGCTAAATTTGCCATTGAACAAGCAGATTTTATCATTGAACCATATCCTGTTTTTTCGGCTGCACACGCAATTATACAAATAGCCGCAGCCGCTGTATATGATATTATGGGAGTTGTTTCGGCCGCGGCACCATCTGAACTTATTTTCGCAGCCTTACAATAGGTTTCAATCTGTCCATAATCAATATTTTCCAATTTCCCGCCAGATTCAGAAACTAAACCTTTTTCAACCATTTCTTTTTTTGATGCAAGACACGCCTTTAATGATGAAATACTGTTACAAACATTATTGCATTCTTTATCATCCTTGATTTTCCATTGACCAAGATCCATTGCCATCCCACCCGCAAAAGCAAACGGAGATTGAACCAACGATAAACAGATTAGTAATGTAAAATATTTTTTCATAAAATCTTTCTTACTTATTTATTAAGATTTAATTGGGTCCACCCCAGGGACTTTTCGCGATATTTTTTTTCTACTATCTTAAACAGATCATCAGATTGTTTGCTTCTTGCAAAATAGTCCCAGACATCCTGATCAGAGCCAGTTTGTGGGTCACCAGCAATGGGCATAAATTCCTGATCTTCAAGTCCACCAGGATCATCATCATCTGATGATGATCCAAAAATATCATCCGAAGATTCATCAACATCATTTAGTGGTTTTTTAATGGGGCGCCTTGCACCATCATATGTTGAGCCGACGTTTTGCGCCATTAATAGTGCTTGTCTGTCTTCTTCCAAGTCCGAGTCCCCTGTGGGTTTTTTATTCAGAAAATTATTTGAATTATCCATGCCCAAACCACCAGGCTGGGTACTTGAAAAATAAGGGCTGTTTTTAGAATTATTTCCAGATTTTTTTTCGTTTGATCCGGGTCTTGTCATTTGCCCCTCGGGTGAATTAATATTTTGTTTAGGCGCATCCAGGTTACCACCGCTTTGCATTGCAAAAGAAGTAGGATTGCCAGAATCGAAAACATCTTCGCTATTACTGTCTTTATTTATTCCGCTACCGTCACCTACAAGGTTATCTAAATTCGGAGCACTAACATGTCCTTGTTGATTGGACAAAGAACCTACTCCAAAAGCATCCACACAAGCTACTTCACTTTGTGCAAGGTCAACTTTTTCAAGTTCTTCAAGTAAATTTAAATACTCTTGCATCATTGCGGTTATAGCATCCCCTCTTTTTGATCTTATTTGTCGGCATTTCTTTTTTTGTTTTTCATAGTTATATGCCACGGCAGCAGCATGAAACGCTGGGCCTCCTAAAACGGCAAAACCAATTTGCCTGTACATTGCATCGTCACCTTCTTGACCCTTTACAAACTTTAAGGCTTCAAAAGAACATTGCTCATCGTATTCTTTTCTGTACTTTTTGTATTTTTGACTTTGAGCCGTAAATTTATTTTTAGCCTCCATTAGTGGATCAAATGGGCAACACTGTGCATTTTTATCATCACAATGTGAAATTATTTTGGTAAACAGGAATTTTGAAGGTGTTATGGGTTCAATATCGCTTGGTACGGCTTTGCCTGAAGGATCCCACCATGTCTTAAATAGGTTTGAGAAGTCTGTTTTTATTTGGGTTTCATATCCTCCATCCATACATTTTTTGCAGCCGCTTTCATATTCACCATCATAATAATAATCGTTACATTTGCATTTTGTAATTGCCAGATCGCAGACTGATTTTTCTAAGGTCTTTTCGATTATATTTTTGTCTCCATAAATTTTGTTTGAATATGAACTAAAGGCCCGGCTTGAAATTTCCTCATAAATTAATCTTATGAATTCACTTTTTATTATTTCCTTTTTTGCCTGAAAATTTGGATTAAGTTGCCCGTTTTCTTCTTCAATATTATTAAGTTTCTTTGAATCCCGGTCTAGAGATGTAAGACTTTCACGAAACGCATCAAGCTTATCTTTTATTTCATCCCCGCTTAGTTCATCTTTTTTTATTGTAATCTCAATTTTATTTGAATTTTTTTTAATCTCGCTAAATACTTGCGCCATTGACCATTTTAATGCCTGAAAAAATGCCCCTCTTAGCAAGGCGTCCATTCTTCCATATTC
>CAZQUK010000379.1:0-2951 GCA_964596435.1 uncultured Oligoflexia bacterium | reverse complement strand
CCCGCCATAACCGCAAGTAAACTTAACTGCCCCTCACCAATTGCCTGGGCGACAAGAAAACACGAATACGTAACACAAATATGAATCAATATAGAAATTAAAAGAGATTTTAAAACTGCAATATGACAATCATGATAGTGTCTGATGCCCTCATAAATTCTTGTCAAGGACCCAAGTCGTTCTTTTTTGTATTCAAAAAACTTAAACATCTTTAAAAAAGGGTCTTTTTCGGCTTTTACTAAAAACAAGTATGTATAAAAAAGAATTACACTTAGTCCTGCAAAAGCTATTATGTACTGAACCCCTTCAAAAAGTTTTGAACCTATAAACGACGATAGCCCAATCAAAACCGCACCCGCAGAAACAAGCACAAGGGCCGAAACCCCAACAATACGGTCAAAAAGTATGCTTCCAAATGCCGGGGCCCTTTTTCCAGGAACCTCTTTTGCAATATAAAACGCTTTTACAAGGTCCCCGGTAACAGCACCGGGAAGGGCCATGTTAAAAAAGAAACCAATAAATGTTAACTGAAGTACACGGAAAAAACCCAAATTGATACCATGTGCACCCAAAAGCCACCGCCACCTTAAAGTACCCAAGAAAGATGTAAGCACCAAAAGACATCCTGCTGGAATAATTTTATCAAGGTGGTTAAACGCCCTGCCTGTGGCCTCAAAAGATAAAAACCCTCGTTTTATTAAAAATGTTAAAAGTGCAGCAACAAGTGCCACCTTAAAAATATTAATAATAATTTTTTTTATTTTTTTATTTTTTTTAATCATATCGAAAGAAAATTTTTAAAAAGCGTTTCTCCAATTTTTGGATTATAAAGTTTTTTTCCACCCTTTGTGTTAAGCAGATACCCTCTCAAATTTTTATCTTTTTTCCAATCATTTAAAGTTTTTTCTGTTTCAATAAACGGCTTTTCGGGGTGAAACTGAATTCCAAAAATTGGTTTTCCTGGAACATCAAAGGCCTGAACCGCGCAGTCTTTTGATGAAATTAGCACTCTGCAATTCTTTGGCGGCTTTTGGATTTCATCAAAGTGTGAGGAAAAAGAATAAAACGTATCTGGAATGTTCTTAATAAAAGGCGAAACTTGATTTTTTCCCTCTGATTTTTCTTTTTTCAAAATCAATTTGGCCCAACCAAGCTCTGGTGGATTTGCCTTTCCAACAAAGCTTTTTCCTCCAATAATTTTTCCCAAAAGCTGGTGCCCATAACAAATTCCCATTACTGGTTTATTTTCCGAAATAAATCTTCTTACCCACTCTTCAAGCTTTAATGACCACGAGGTGTCCACTAAAATTGAGTGAAAAGAACCGGACACAATAACTCTATCAAACATTTTAGTATCTGCTGGTAGATCATCACTCGGTGCGCGCCTTGTAAAAAATGTTGCACCTGGTGCTAAATATGAAAATGCACGGATATCATTTGCACCATGATATGCGGGCAGCATATTGTTATCGATTATTAGAATCCGCATTTAACTTTTCCTCTAAACAAAACGCATATTTTAAAAACATGCTGTGCGCCGCATTAATAGAAATCATAAACCCGGGTATTCCATCTAAGAATCCTTTTTTTATAATAAAAGTTTCCAGGAATTTACCAAGTGGTTTTAATAATAAATGTAATAAACTAACTGATTTTTTTCGTTTTTTTAGCTCAAAACTTCCTAAACTGGCGTATTTTAGATTTTCACGAACCTGATCTTCAAGTCCCGAAAATGGAAAGTGAACAATATCATTTTTCAAAGTAGAAGTTTTTCCTTGAACCTGAAGCTCCTCATGAATCACGGGCTCTGTCCATTTGGAAAAATTGCGCCTCGACATTCGCACTAAATAATTTGGATACCAACCACCGTGCATTATCCAGCGCCCAAGATAAAAAGTTTTTCTTGGCATAAAAAAACCTTTAATCTCATTCGGTTGAGATTCTAGACTTATAATGTCTATTATTTCCTTGGCCAAACCCGCCGTCACCCTTTCATCTGCGTCAATATTTAAAACCCAATCCAAAGACGCTTTAGACATGGCAAAGTTTTTTTGATGTCCATAGCCTTTCCATTCATTGGTATAAACGCTTGCCCCTAATTTTTTAGCAAGCTTAACTGTGCCATCCGTACTTCCGGAATCGACAACAATTATTTCCTTTGCCCAAAGAACGCTTTTTATTGCACCTGCCAGTAATGATTCTTCGTTTAAAGTAATTATAGTTACTGTTACAGGTACACTACTTGCTGGTATTTTTTCGTTAATCGAAGTATCAATGTTTGGTATATGATCAAATTTTTGGAGCATAATCATTAACTAGCATAATCTTTAGGTTTTTTGGAGGTTATTCAAATGAAAGTTACAGTTATTGGCACCGGATATGTTGGACTCGTGGCCGGGGCCTGTTTTGCTGACAGTGGAAATTTTGTTTATTGTGTTGATGTAAATAAAACAAAAATTGACGCACTTAATCGCGGAGAAATTCCTATTTACGAACCGGGACTTGAAACAATCGTGCGTCGTGGTGCAAAAGAAAAGCGTTTGATTTTTACAACTTCTGTTAGTGAAGCTGTAAAAAAAGCGGAGATAGTTTTTATGGCAGTAGGAACCCCACCCCTTCCCAATGGGGATTCTGATTTAAGTTTTCTAAAAGCCGCCTCAGAAGATGTTGCAAAAGCAATGACGGGCTACCTTGTTATAGTAAATAAATCCACGGTACCAATTGGTTCTCACGATCAGGTTGCAAAATGGATGTCGCCACACACATCACACCCTTTTGACGTTGTAAGCAACCCAGAGTTTTTAAAAGAAGGTACCGCTATTGATGACTTCACAAAACCCGACCGGATTGTAATTGGCACTAACAAAAAAGATGTGTTTGAAAAAATGCAGCAGCTTTATTCGCCGTTTGTCAGACAGGGCCATCCTGTACTTTGGATGGATCCGGTTTCT
>CAZQUK010000378.1:0-2966 GCA_964596435.1 uncultured Oligoflexia bacterium | reverse complement strand
AAAAAAGAAGGCGCGTTAATTAATTAATCCGTGGTGTGGATGAAGCGCTTACTTTATTTCGGTTCTAATCTGATATTTGAATTATTAATTATTTGCTTAAAATTATCAGTAATATTTTCTAAATTAATAACATCAACTGTAATAGTAATATCAGAATCTTCAAATGCGTGTTTTAATTCCCAAATTGGAGTTTTTCCAGTGCTTCTAACTGCAATGTCGAGATCAGAATATTTATTGTGATTGCCCGTAACTCTAGATCCAAATGCGTAGAATTCAAAATCAGATTTATACTTTTCAATAATTTCATTAAGAATACTTTGATCACCTTCAGAAATATGTAATGTCATTTTTTTTCAAGGTTTTTAATCAGGGTTTTTACGTGGTTTGGAAATTCAAGTGCTGTTTTATATATTATGTTTGCTTCTTCTTCGTCGTATACGTGAGTTGATTTGTTTCTTGCCTCTAAAAAATTAAACCATTTTTTTACATCATCTATTAAACCAGCTTTGCCAGCTTCTCTGATGATGGGTTTGGGACCAACTTGTAAATCAGGTCTACCACCTTCTTCTTTAAGATATCTTTTTATTGTTTTCCAACTCAGTTCAAAGGTAAACTCAAATCGCTGAATAACCCCATCACGAATATATTCATTCACTGGTTGCAAAATAATGTCTTCTAGACTTTTTAGTGCATTTTTAAGTGGAGTTAGATCTACCATTACGACCTACTGAATTTATCATAACCTACCGAGCTGTGGTACCGAGGTACCCACGTTCGGTATGCTGGGTGTTGGGGTGACCTAAGTCGCATTATCGAACCAATTATCATCCCGGTTACATATTCGCATCCTGTTAATCTTAATAATAGAAAAGCTTTAGGAAATAAAGATAAATATGATGAAATTATTAAGAAAAACATATTTAGAAAAGATGCACTTGAGGCAGAAATCAAGCGACTAATTTGCGTTGAGAAAAAGACCATAAAACAGGTGTGCAAAATACTCGGTCATTCGCGGACAACCGTTGGGTATACCTGTCGAACTATTTTGATAGGTCCTTATGCGCCATTAAAGAAGGGGCAGAGACCTTCAAAATCTTCGCAAGTACCATTTGGATGGGCCTTAGAGGGTGGGGGACTCTTGCCGCTTCCTTCTGAAATGCGCTGGGTTTGGAAGGCTAAAATGATGCGAAAAAATGGGCAGAGCTATCATTGCTATTGCCAGGTATTTTGAGGAGCAGGGTGTTTCTGCAAAGAATGGTGGTAGTAAGTGGCATGCAAAAACCATTAGTCAGATATTAAAATTAAACAGTCAAAAACAAAAAAAGAAGGAAGGTAAATAAAAATGAAAACTGCAATAGAATAAGTACATATAAATAGTATTCAAAGATTCTTCTGTAGAACGTATTTGCTTGGCTTGTATATACATTTCACTTTTTTATTAAGGATAAAACAATGAAGAAAACATTCATTTATGCACGTGTATCTACAGGTATGCAACAAACAGGACTTGAAGCTCAAATAAGAGCTTTAAGCCTATATAAAAGCGGGAGTATTATCCCCCGCTTTTATTGTGTTTTAATGGTCGTTATTTATTGTAACAAATTCATTCAAAAGTGTATAAATTCAACAAGTTAAACAAGAGTGAAAAATTGTGTCCAAGTTATGCTATGAAAACATTTCTTTTAAACAGCCTTTTTTTTTCTCAACTGCTAGCTTCAAACCCATTGCATCGAGTACTGATCGTAACGTTTCAAGTTCTGGATTTCCATTCTTAGAAAATGATTTATACATTGCTTGTCTGGCAATTCCAGAACGTTCAGCAATAAAACTAACTCCTTGTGCCTTAGCAACATGTTGTAGTGCAATTAAAAATCTTTCTCCTGTACCCTCGTCCTCATCCTCAAGTGCGGCATTAAGATATTCTATAGTAAATTTTGAATCTTTAAGGCGTTCAATTAAATCTGTTTCATAATCACGTACACGCTTTGGCATAATTTACCTCCTATAATCAGCCCAATATTCTTTGGCTTTTTTAATGTCACAACTTTGTGATGGTTTGTCACCAGCACAAAGCAGGATCACTAAAACATCTCCATCTTCGGCAAAATAAACTCTAAAACCAGGTCCAAAATCAATCTTAAGTTCCAGTACGCCATCGCGGGCAGGCTAGCATTGCCCGAAATTACCTTGAATGACTCTATTGATTCTATTGGCGACGATGGCTTGGGTTCTTATGTCGCGCAAATTATCAAACCAGTAATCATATGGACATTGACCACTTTCGGTTTCGTATTTTTTGATGATTCGTGGGCGGCTTTCCATACTTCTATAGTGTCATTTATAAGCGACAATATGTCAATGTCTTTTTTACACCTGTAAAATTCTTAAACACCCTCTCGGGGCAATAACTACGATCTATGCTTGTAATATCAATATGTTGTACCCCTCCCCATGGCATGAAAGTTGCAAGTTAATGTTAAAGAGATATTTTTTGTTAACAATAAAGCGAGGAGAATGTCATGAAAAAACAAATCATATTAATTGCAATGATACTTGCAATAACAGGCGTGAGTAAAATCACAAAAGCAGAAACAAACTGTCCTGAGTGTCTGGCAAAAAGAGTACAAGCACTAGAAGGACAAGTGGCAGAAATGCAAAAGACATTAAATGCCATCTTGGATAGGCTTGATCAAACCCCACCCGCACCTCCAGTAGAACAGGTGGCTTGCAGTGAATTATCTGCAAAACAGAGAACAATCATTAATCAGGTCTGTGTCACATCAAAGGGAGCAAAATTCACGCGCGTTGCAAAGGAAGGTTTTGGCGAAGCTTGGATGGGACCTACTGGTGAGAATGGCAAACAACAGATCTGGTCAGATCGCATAGGAAGCGCAAGCCAATACGATGCAACTGATAATTGTAAAGCAATAGCTGGAAGTCTTCCATCAAAAGAAGATTTTATCAGA
>CAZQUK010000377.1:0-2992 GCA_964596435.1 uncultured Oligoflexia bacterium | reverse complement strand
CTTTATCAAAATGTCTGCTTTTTATATTATTATCTACTGGTGCCTGTGTTGGTTCAACGTCCGGAGGGATTAAACTTCTTCGAGTTATTATTTTAATTAAATCTTCTTTAAGAGAGATTTTTTATATAATTCACAGAAGAAAAGCAATTAAGACGATTAAAATAAATAAAATATCTCTTTCAGATAGTTTAGTTCTAAGTATAGGTGGATTTTTTGCGCTTTATATTATAATTGCTATTGTAAGCACATTAATATTAACTCGTTTTAATTTAGATATAGTATCATCATTAAGTGCGGTAATGACATGTATGAGCAATACTGGTCCCGGATTGGGTGTAGTGGGTCCTGTAAATAATTTTAGTTCATTACATGATATTAGTAAAATAGTGTTATCTTTTTGTATGCTGCTGGGTAGATTAGAAATCGTTCCATTAATGACGATATTTTCGATAGGTTTTTGGAAGGATTGAATTAATTAAATTATGCGATAGCCAACACCAAGCACTGTTTGAATATATTTTGGATCATTATGATCATCTTCAATTTTTTGTCTTAAATATCTTATGTATACTTTAACATATTGAAGATCTTGTGAAACATTTTGACCCCATATTGTTTTTAGTATTTGCCTTGAAGTTAGTATTTTGCCTCTATTTCTAACAAAATATTTAAGAAGCTCATATTCAGTTTTTGTAAGGTGAATTTCAACATCATTTTTGAAAACCAATCTTCTAGTCAAATCTATTCTTATGTTTTCAAAATATAAAATATTATTACTATTTGTATTAATGTTATCATTTATAAAATTATATCTTCTAAAACAGGCACATATTCTAGCTAATAGTTCATTAACTTCAAAAGGTTTTGTAATGTAATCATCTGCTCCCATATTTAAACCATCCACAATGATATTGGTTTCATTCATTACAGAAAGAATTATTATTGGCTTAAAATACCATTCGCGTAATTTTTTAAGAACATCAAGTCCACTTAAGTCAGGAAGTCCAAGGTCTAATATTATGAGATCTGGATTATCAATAGCTGATCTGTCTAGTCCAGACTTACCATCTACAGCATCAATTATTTTGTACCCCTCTGATTCCAAAGAAATATGGAGAAGTTTTCTTATTTGTTTTTCATCATCAATAACTAATATTTTGTTTTCCATGATCATCTCTTAAAATTGGAATTTTAATGGAAAAAAATGCTCCATTATCATTTTTGGCTTCAATAGTCCCACTGTGCAATTTGATTATTGCGGAAGTAATTGAGAGCCCCAAGCCAATACCTCCAGATGTCTGGGGATTCCCACGGTAAAATTTATTAAACACATTGTTTGGTAAAGTACCCAACCCCGTTCCAGTATCTTTAATATTAATGATTAATAATTTATCATTTACATATGCACGAATATATACTTTTGTCTTGTTTGGTGTATGAATACATTCATTTATATAAACATTTAGAATAGCTCTGCTTATCAAAAAATTATCAAGCATGATTAATGGTATATTATCGTCAACATCAAAAACAAACTCTCTATTACCAAGAATATTTTTGATATTATAATAATTAGAAAAAATAATTTCGTTTATGTCGGTTAATTCTTCATTCAATATAAGTTTTCCTGATTCAATTCTGTTCATATCTAGAAAATTTTGAACTACTAGTTCTAGTCTCGAAATACCTTCTTTTATTTCAGCTATAACCTCATTATATTTTGCTGGTTCTTTTTTAATTGAGTAATTACCCAATGCTCCCACAAATCCTTTGATTGTTGAAATCGGTGTTTTAAGCTCATGAGACACTGTGCTTAATATTGTTTTATAAATCTTTTCAGATTCATAAAACAATTCTTTTCTTTTAAGTTCGTTTAATAAATAATCTTTATTTAAATGAACTGATATTTGATTGGCAATGGTCTCAATATATTGTTCGAAATCTTCTTTTTTTGTAGTCAATAATTTGTTATCAATTGCAAGCACCCCATAACAAGTATTTCCGGATACTAGAGGAATATACCTACCAATATTATTTTTAGTAATAGTGGGGTTATCATTACTATTATTTTCATCGATAATACGTTTAATAAATGTATGTTCATTTTGTGGAAGTTTAAAATTACCGTACGACTCAAGAGAATCGTCTTTTTTAATGAAAATGGAAAACGATAGGTTTATTGTTTCATTAAAAACTTTTTCTAAAAAAGTTACCATTTCTTTAATGTTACTTGAAGAAGATATTACAAGTGCAATCTTGTAAAAGAGTTCAATTTTTTCTTTTGCATTTTTAAGGTTATTTTGATTAATTTTAATTTTTTTAGTATAAAAACCTATAAAAAAGGCTGTTATAAGAAAAAGAGAAAGCATTAACCAATCATCATATGATGCAATTTTAAATGTATATCTATGTGGTATATATAAAAAATTCCACAGAAAAAAACATAAAAACGCAGAAAGAACTGGAAGAAAATCTTTTAATAATAAAGCACCTATATGTATTGATAAAAGAATAACCATACCAACTGCTTTGTATCCAATAAATGGAAGCAAAAACAAATTTATTAAACAAACACAAGAAACAGTTAATAATGTAACTATTAACTGTTTTAGCAAAAGATAAGTGAAATAATTATTTATTTTCATTTAAATTGAAAAATTAACATAATCTAAATAAGACGAATAAACAAAAGGATTTAAATAAATAATAACGCACCACGATGCTGCGATGGGTGTTATATTTATAGAAATTATGGTGGGCCAATATTTGGCCACAGGCCCATGGTTCGGCTACATAATTTGCATTTATTTTTTTATTAATTAGCCGAAATGGTAAACGTCAAAGTGTCACTGTAGGTACCAGACATATAGTCTTCAGGATTTACACCGGTAAAACTAATATCAAGATCTTTTGTAACATTTATGATGTTTCCTTGGGCGCCTTGGTGGCTCTATAACCCCAATTGAGCGAAAAAATCAGGCCGCCTTGCCTA
>CAZQUK010000376.1:517-2999 GCA_964596435.1 uncultured Oligoflexia bacterium | reverse complement strand
GTGTACTTTGTAATCCTGAAATTATATCCAAATTTGTGTGTTCACTTAAATAATAAGAAATCAACTTTAATTTTGGCGGTCTACTCCACGCAATATTCAATTCATGGGCTTTATCTAAAACAGTAGAAATATTTAATTTTTCAATTTCTCCCCCTTCCTTTACTGAATGTAAATATCGTTTTAATCATGCCTCATGAATAACCCTGGGAAATTTCTTTGATTATTTATAGCTATTTTCTGGTTACTGGCGTCGCGCCGCCGGAGATGGCGGGTAACTATTAAAATTTAATATTTATTTATTTCATCAAGTAGAAAATCTTGCCATGGAAAAATATTAATTGAATCATGGGAATATGGTTTACTCGTTGTACAAATTAAATAGAGCGGTATTTTTGGATAGGATTCCCTCAGTTTTTCAAGTCCTCGAAAATGATCTTTGTTTAGCTCTGAAAAGCTTTTTATTTCTGCAGCAAAAAGTGGGGTTTTACCTCTTGCTAAAAGTAAATCAACTTCTGCACCTTCTTGCTCTTTCCATACGAATAATTTCACATCCCGATTGTCATAATCCGTTCGAGCCTTTATTTCATTTATTATCCACTGTTCAAACATACGTCCACGTAAAGAGGGATCAAGTGGATCGAGTAAACGAGATAAAAGAGCAGCTGTGACACCATTATCAAAAAAATAAAATTTTGGATGCGATGCTAGTTGTTTTCTTTTGCTTTTGTTCCAACAAGGCAGTCGAAAGCCAATTAGAGTGTCTTCGAGAATATCGTAGTAGTTTTGAGTTGTTTTGGGTGATTGATTACAGGCGCGACCAATTTTTGAATAATTTAATGTTTCTGCAAAACTTTGGGCGGCAATTTCAAGAAAATGTGAAAAATTAGGAAGATTTCTTGTCAGTCCTTCAAGTTGAATTTCTTCTTTAAGATAAGTTTCAACATAGGTTCTTAAAATCTCTATTTTGAGACTGACTTCTTTTTCAAAGACTCCTGGAAGAGTTCCAAATTGAAGAATTTCATCTAGTATGTTGTGTGATTTGTTTTGGATTTCACTAAAAATAAATGGATACATTCTTTTTGAAATCGCCCTTCCTGCTAAAAGGTTAACAGACGAGCGTTTTAATTTGCGGGCACTTGAACCTGTCATGATAAATATTGATTTTGGTATTTCTTCAATAATAGTGTGTACTTCATTTAGTAAGTTGGGTAGTCTTTGGATTTCATCAATGATTATCATTTTGATTTTTTTTTGTTTAAGTTGAAAAAGAGCCTCTTTTCTAAAGAGCCCAGGATCGCGAGAGTATTTGAGGTATTCGGAAGTTAAAAGAAGATTTATGTACCAAGTATTATTTGAAAGATTTTTTACAAAACAGGTCTTTCCTGTTTGTCTTGGTCCCAAAAGAAGATATGAGGAGTCATTTCTAAGTGTAAGATATCTTGAAATCATAATACAAAATATAGACGATATTTTGAAATAAGGATACAAAATATCTAATACACTGTTATCATAAGGTTTTTATCAGATCCGATCTGGGATTTCATGTCACTTGCGAATAAGTAGCGGCTTGCCCAGAAACTCAAAATCATCATGTCTATCGCGGGTGAAAATATATGTCCTTGGCCCCGATAGTATTTAATCCATCTTTTAAGGGGGCTGGTGCGGTGAATAAATTGGGTAACTATTTAACTTATTTCACTATTTAAAAAACCTAAAATCCTTAATAGTACCAGGCACCAAGTCTTAAAGTATTTCATTTTTACCTAGATTTTTTTTGTACTTTGAATATAAATGAGGGGTTCTTTTTTGTGGGGCTGTATCTCAGTTGGTAGAGAGCCGCGTTTGCAACGCGGATGTCGCAGGTTCGATCCCTGTCAGCTCCACCATGTACCAATCGAAGGTTCTAGTTTCTACGCCAAAGACTGGGGCAGCTATAACTTTTGTTAGCCACAAAATGCCTTCACGCTGATTCTAAAATTACCAAAGTTACGCATTCCATAAGCTCGATTTAATATCTCAGGTTACGGTTGTTCTGTAGATGATCCTGAATTCTTAGTAGATTATACATCCACTGGCGAATATCTCCTTAGAAGCACAATAATTGAATTTAGAGTAATGAAAATTTTTTAGTATTAATTCTGGTGCATCGGGGCCTATATTTCGTATTTTAACCAGGTTGGTAAATCTGCTTAGAACTTTATCCATAATGTATTACAGTGTGTCTGCGGTGAGTTGGTACTGTGTTTAAAATTAATTAACATTGTCATTTCGATTTCAGGTTGATATTTTAAAAAATTCCTATGTTAAAAAAAACATTTCTAAAAGTAACACCTGCTTTTATTGTAACTTGTCTGAAAAGACTGGCTATTGTTTTTGGACTTTATGTTTTTTTAAGAGGTTTCTTTTTTGTTTGGAACTATAATTTCTTTAAGGAACTGCAGTTTAATGAAATCCTTGATGCTGTACTGTTTGGCCTGCTTTT
>CAZQUK010000376.1:0-507 GCA_964596435.1 uncultured Oligoflexia bacterium | reverse complement strand
GTATTTTACCATTTAGATTTTATGAAAAAAACTGGTATCAATTATTATTAAAAATTATTTTTGTTGTATTTAATTTTCCTTTTTTGATCCTGGCACTGGTTGATATTGAGTTTTACAACTTTAATCTTCAGCGTGTTACGGTACAGATATTTGGTCTTAAAGACGATATAGTTAATCAGGTTATAACTATTCTTTCATTTTACTGGTATTTATCGCCGACACTTTTTTTGTTGTTTTGGCTTTTATGGAAAGCCTATCCTAAAGATATAGTCTATCTTACCGGCTCAAGATGGCTGAGTTTAATTTCAATTCCCGTAACTATTGCCTTGTCTGTGCTTTTTATTCGTGGATCTATAAGTGTGAAACCACTTACAACCGCTCATGCATTTAAATATTCAGCTCCTGAGCTTGGTAACCTTGCATTAAATACACCCTTTGTTTTTATAAAAAGCATAGAGCATAAATTAAGGCGCGAAGAAGTACAAAAAAGGGCATACTTTAATGATG
>CAZQUK010000375.1:977-3055 GCA_964596435.1 uncultured Oligoflexia bacterium | reverse complement strand
ATTATATAATGATATTCAAAAAAATCAAGAACGATTAGAACAAGATAAGATTTTAGATGCGCTTATTGAGATAAAAAAATCTTTAATCAGTTTTGTTGAAAAACCCAGCCAACCTAACTTAGTTCAAAAACTTGTGCTTTCGCAATCTACCCCACAAACTGATAAATCTATTTTTTATACCCTTCAAAAAAAGGAAAAACTTTGGGATGTTGCAAAGAAGTTTTACTACTATGGCGGCTATTATCCAATTTTCCTAGAATATAATCCAAAACTTAGTTTGGTTAAATCCAATGCTTACAAGCAAATAAGGTTACTTAATGACCGTACAGAAGCAAAAAAGGAATTTAAGAATCTTGTCATTATAAGAGGTAAAAAACGGTATTATCGCTATTTAGTAAAAGATACGGATACATGGAAAAAGATTTCAAAACGATTTTATGGAACAAAAAGAAAGGTGCGCTTTTTAAAAGAACTTAATTATAATTTTTCTTCGCATGATTGGAAATTAGTTCCAGGGCAAAGAATTCTTGTTTATTTAAACGAATAAAGGATCAATGATGGTACCGTCAGAAAACAACTTTAATGCAGAAGAGATCATAAAAAGAGGACAGAAATATTTTGGTCGAGAAAACTATCTTTTAGCTAAAAAAGATTTTGAAAATGTAATTTATCATATTGACCAAAACGGTATTATTAAAGATTTCAATGACATTGAAGAATTAAGAAAAAAAGCAAGGCTTTGTGAAGAAGGTATTAAAAAACAGGAATGCAGGGAGCTTATTAAAAAAGGACGAAGGTTAGAAAAAAAAGAAAAATATTCAGAGGCTTTAAAATGTTTTCAGAAAGCAACTGAGGCAATACATGAAGATTGGTTAAAAGAAAAGATCAAACATCTTCAAGAAAGATTCAAAATAGTTAAGATAGAAGATATAATTAATAAAGCTGAAGACTTAAATGATTGGGAAGAAAAACTTAAAGCTTATAATGAGCTGCCTGAGACAAATAGTTCCTTCGATTTATATAAGAAAAAAGCAATTTGCCTGGTTCAACTACGTGAGTACGATGAGGCTATAAAGTTTTTTTGTAAATTTGATGATGTTTCAGACTCTGAGGCTAAATATTATTACGGTTATTCACTTGCAAAAGTTGGAAATCATATTGGGGCCTTTGAAAAGTGGAATCAAATTGATAATAAAAGTGACGCCTTTTTAGCGCAAATCATAATATTGATTCCATTTTTAGTTAATCAATTAATTTCAACGACTGCGGTCCCAGACGCGCGCCCCCCCGATGCACGGCACTCAGATCCAGAAAAAATATATGATCTTATAGAATGTGCATTGAATATTAGTTCAACACCTGAATTATTTCATCTTAAGGAAATATATAAGTTAAAATCAATTCAAAAACTTTGGGAAAAAGAAATGTATTTTGAAATTCTAGATCGTTATCTTTTACCATTTTCAGAAAAACTTAGTCTTGAGTATCTTTCTTTGTATGCAAAATTATATTTCAAGTTAGCTAGTAATTCAGATCAATATGTAAAAAATGCCATCACATTTTGGTTGGTTGCAATTTATCAAAACAAACTAGTAGAATCTAATGAGGTGAGAAATATTTTATCAGTGCTTATAGATGAAAATAACCTTAAGAAGGATTTGCATTTACACTGGAAATCCGAGTTTCAATCAATTGATGCTCTTTATAATCTTGAAAATTATTTTTGTAATAAAGTCCAGTGTGCATTTTCTTTTAAATCAAATATATGGCCAGAAATATTTCCATGCACACCGGCTTTTGCAGATCTTTTTGGTACTTCTGAGAAGATATGTTCAGAACTTATAAATATTTTTAATGAAACACAAAAAAATTCACGAAAAAAACCCGTAAAAGAATTATTAAAAATGGTTTCAAGAGAAAAGTTATTAGACACCGCAGCGTTATTTACCCCAATTGGACAATGTTTAGTCTTGGCGGAATCTGGCAATATAAAGGAAGCGTTACGCGGTTTACATAAATACAAAAACAGTGATGATAGTATGATTTTTAATTACTGTCGACAAAAGGTACTTTTTGAG
>CAZQUK010000375.1:0-967 GCA_964596435.1 uncultured Oligoflexia bacterium | reverse complement strand
CCTTAAAAAAGGAGGTCGAAGAGATTTTTTCACTTATTAAGGACTTTAGTGTTATTCAAGATAATCTTATTGGGGTATTGAATGATGCATCAGAAATAGATAATGAATCAAATATACGTACAGCTTTTGCAGAGTTGATGAAACTTTTTTTTGATATTTTTAATAAAGAAGAAAGAAAAAAGATAGGAGATAAATCTAAAGGAAGTCGAAGTAAAAATAAAAAAACATTCGAACTTCGAAAGTCAGCAGCACTCATAGTTTCAATAAGTGCCATGGAACTTTATAATAACGGTATAATTGACATAAAAACCTCCAATAAAGAGTTGTTAAAAGCACTTGAAATTGACCCAAAATGTCATCCTGTTCTTGAGTTTTTAAAAGAAAGTGGTGCGGTTGATGATCTGGAAAAAATCAATAAAGCACTTGACAAAATGAGCTTTAATAGAGCAGCAGAGATTGTAATTAAATCAAAAAAATATAATATTAAAAATTACTTTTTTAGCGCTTTAGAGAAAATATTCGATTCATTAATTGATGATAATACGGTTGATGACGATTTTAAGTTAATCATTTTAAATAAAATATTTCAAAGTGGAAACCTGGTGGACCCAAATAAGCTGTTTTTGCTAGATGTTGAAAATAAAATTGACGAACTGGAGGCATATGACATTAGATAATTCAAATATTAATTATTCAATTAACCCCTTTAAAATTCTTAACGTCAACCGTGATGACAATAAACGCGACATAATTTGCAAAGTCACCATAGCAATGAGAGAAAAGAAGGTGGATTTAAAGGTAATTGCAGAAGCTCAAAAAATGCTTTTTAATCCGCTTCAAAGAAAGATTGCAGAATTTATTCATGTTTTAGATTTTAATGAAATAATTTCTCAAAAAAAAGAAGATCTAAATTTTAAAAGAAATTTAGAAAATAATACATTTGAACTACAACCTTTGGATTTTTGCA
>CAZQUK010000374.1:0-3064 GCA_964596435.1 uncultured Oligoflexia bacterium | reverse complement strand
AGTTCAGACTAACTTAGGCAAGGCGGCCTGATTTTTTCGCTCAATTGGGGTAATAGATATTTTAAAATTTCAAATTTATTTTAGTAGAGGTGTTAAAGTAGTGGTTTTTTTGAATATTGATGCGGCCAGCGGAGTATGTTTTTGTGTGAAATACCAATTACAAAAATAAATTATGCTTTTGTCCTAATATTTTCATCTAATATTCCAATAGTTGCGCTCAATAACTGCACATTTATTTTTTGGAATTGGTATAATAAATTTTTTTAAGTATTTTAGTTTTTTTGTTTGAAAAGAAAGCACAGTATTAGCAAATACTGCTTTTACTGTGCTTTTTGAAAATTTTAAACCATTTTGTGTGGTCTAATTTGCGCGTGTTCTTGCTATCTTTGCGGCTTTTGCTACCTGTTTTTCAACTAGGATTTTATCGATAATATCGAGCGCTTCGAACCTCAGGTCGTTTTCAAAAATGAACCTGTAAAAATTTTCCATATCGGGGTGATGCCTGAAGTTTTTGGGTGTCGAAGACGTTGAAGACGCGGAGACACTTGAGGCTGCAGCTTCTGCTTCGGCCGAAGCATTAAAAGACGATGATGTTTCAGCCTGTGGTAGGTCAAAATCGTCAACGTCATCTTCTGTGTTTACTTCGTTTCTTTCCAGATTTTCAATTTCAGCTTTTTCCTCAATAATCTTGGCTTCTTTTCCTTTTGATTTGGAACTTCTTGGTCTTCTTGGCTTCGTTGTTTCTCTAATGACTTCTGGCATGTGTTCTCCTTCCGTTTAGTCCTAATTGAAAAATGGTTTTTTAGCCAGCCTGATTTGAGGTTAGCTCTTCATCAGGCATTAAATGGTACCTATGTAGCTTGTTATAAAGGGTTTTTATGGTAATGGCCAAACTGTTTGCCGTTTTGGTTTTGTTCCCTCTATGGTAGCTCAAGGTCCTTAAAATGTGTTTCTTTTCAACGTCTTCTATGCTCATACCAACCGTAAAATCACCGGTATCCACCTTTGATTCGGGTAGACGAATGTTAAACGGTATATCTTCAAGCTGGATATGATCACTTTCGGCAAGTATTTTAAGGCGCTCCACAGTATTTTGAAGTTCTCTTACGTTTCCTGGCCAATCATAATTTTTAAACACCTCAATAACATTGGCGTCAATATTGTGTATGTTTTGGCCCCCAAAACGGGAGTTTTTCAAAAAATGTGTAATTAAAGCGGGTATGTCCTCTTTGCGTTTTCTTAATGGCGGGACGTGGAGGGTAATTGTATTTATTCTGTAAAAAAGGTCTTCTCTGAAATTACCTTTTTTTACCTCCTGCTCAAGATCCCTGTTTGTTGCGCTTAGCATTCTTACGTCAACATGTATTGGGCGCTTGCCACCGATTCTGTAAAATTCACCGCCTTGTAAGAAACGAAGTATTTTAGCCTGAATATTTATTGGCATTTCGCCAATTTCATCAAGAAACAAAGTTCCGCCATCGGCCATTTCGCAAAGCCCGATTTTTTGGGTGTGCGCGCCCGTAAAAGAGCCTTTTTCATGCCCGAAGAGTTCAGATTCAAGAAGTGATTCCTGAAGTGTGCCGCAGTTAACAACAACAAAAGGTTTATCCGCCCTGGTGCTTTTTATGTGAAGCTGGCGCGAAATTAATTCTTTTCCAGTACCACTCTCACCCTGAATAAGAACAGTTGCCATTGTGGGTGCAATTTTTTCAACCATGGAAAGAGTATTTTTAACAGGTATTGATTCGCCTATGAATTCAACCTTTTTTTGGTCCTGGTTTACAAGGTTTTTAAGTGCCTTGTTTTCTTTTTGAAGTAATTTTTGTTGTTCAAGTATGTGTTTGTGCGCTTGTCTGAGTTCCAAGGTTTTTTGTTCCACCTTTTCCTGGAGCAGTTTATTAAAGTCTTTGGCTTCTGAATAAAGTCGTTGGTTGGATATTGCAACTGAGATTTGTGAGGCTACGGCTTCAAGTGTAATTACATCGTTTTCTTCAAAATCGTTTTTAATATCGCTCTCAATTGTTAAAATAGCAACAACCGCTCGGTCCTTCATTATTGGCAGTGATATTTGTGATTGGGTTTTAACCGGCATTGAAAGATTTGAAAAGTTTGGATCTTTAGATACGTCGTTACAAAGATAACTTTTTTTACTGTAAAGAACTTCTTTTGTAATACCCTTTGAACCCTTTAGGCTAATAAGTACTTTGTGGCCTATGCGTATGTGTTCGCGGTAACCAGGACCCGCCTGGGCCTCTAGTCTAACGCTCAAGCCTTCGTTAACGTCGTTGTTAACACTCCAAATATGAATACAATAATAATTAAAATGCCCTTGAATAATGTTAACAACTTCTTGGAAAAAAGAGTCACTTCCTAGCAGGCTTTGCAGCCTTGTTGAAAGTTGATTTAAGAGACGAAGCTGGGCAGTTTGCTTGTTTGTTTGTTTTGAGATTATTGCCAGTTCGGTTTCTTGGGTTTTGATTTCTGGTGTGTAATTATTAGTCATATTATCCATCATTAGCACCTTTTAATACCTTCGGCCGGATGAGACCATATAATTTTTTCATGTGTAGGTCAAGAAAAAACTGAGTGTATTGGTATAATATTCGGAGCCACTACAACCATTTGATATTAAAGGACAATATGTGGGGGTGTTTTGTGAAATTCTTTGTTGTTTGTATAACTTTTCGTTTTTATTACATAAAAAATAATCACACAAAAGGCTATGATATCAAATGGTTAATGAAAACAAAAAAAAATATTTTAAAATGCAAAAAAAATACCGCCAAATTAACGCACACGGTCTAACTATTATTACATTATTCAAGCCTTAAGCGAATGAAACTTTACTTGCGTAGCGTGTGGCCTAGGGTAAAATATATTGTATATACCAATTAGTGCAAGGAGGCATTTTTCATGAAAAAAATTTATATTTTGGGCGTGGTAATTTTCACGTTATCAGTAAGTGTTTACATCACAAGTTGTGGAAAAAAAGACGGCAACGCAGTTGTAAACTGCAAGATGGCTGAAAAATGGGCCACTGTGCAGGATTTTCAATATGAAAAAA
>CAZQUK010000373.1:0-3065 GCA_964596435.1 uncultured Oligoflexia bacterium | reverse complement strand
GCCGCCACGGCCCCTATCGCCTCTTTCAACTTGAGGATTGGCTTCTGCAACAGTAATGGTTCTACCATCAACTTCGGCGCCATTTAATTGATCTTTTGATTTATTGGCATCTTCATCGTTAGCAAACTCCACAAAACCGTAGCCTTTGCTTCTACCTGAAAATTTGTCTTTAATGACTTTTGCTGATTCTACATTGAAACCAACTTGTGCAAAAATTCCAGCAAGTGATTCATCTGTTGCAGAAAAAGGCAAATTGCCTACATACAATTTCTTACCCATATAGATCTCCATATTAAACAATAAGGCCGCAAAAGAGGGCATGAGCATAAAACCTATAACCCAGCCAATGAAACTCTCACACAGCTCAAACTACTTTGTAACATATTTTTTAACTATGAAAAACCAGAATTGTTACCCATCGATGTTTGGGAATATAACCAAAAAACAACCGTGGTATTCTGATATTCAAAAAGCCCAAAGCGTACCAGCAACATGGTCTACTCTATGAATGGTTATTAAATACTGGTTTTCGAGTCAGTTTCTTAACAATTGGTTCGACTCAAACAAAAGAATAAATTTTTACTAATAAATTCAAGCTGTTGCATTGTATATTTATTTATAAAACCCAAGTCTTTTTGTTGCAGTGCGTCATTAAATAGTATATAATTGTATTTAGTCAGACATAAAAGATTTATGTCTGAAGCGAGGTACGTTTGATGCGAGTTTTACAGGATGTAAAAAACATATATAGGAATAGTAGGATCAAAAAAACTATTTCTTATAAACTTCTAAAAACAATAAGCCTAACACTTCTACTTCCGACTCTAACGTTCCTATCTGCCTGTGAACCCGATGAACTTGTAACCGATACAATGAACCAGATTTTTATGGTTCCAGGAACACCGATTCCGGCAACGGGGTCGGCCACGTCCGCGATATCAGCGCCGACTTCTGTAGATAATACCTGCTATGTTGATGCGTTTTCCCAGCCTGAAGGCGAAATTACAAGAAAAATTGATATCCTTTTTGTTGTAGATACATCAGGTTCTTTAAGTGATGAGAAAGCCGCAATCGCTAATGGAATTGAGTCTTTTATTGGCGCACTTCCCAGCATTGTAGATTACCAGATGGCATTGCTGCTTGCGCACGGAAGTCAGTCTTCTGAATCTGGAAAACTTTTCAAATACAAAAATGAACCAATTGTTTTAAGCTCATCTGAACTAACACTTGCGGAAATAAAGACTAAATTAAGGTATAAGCTTGATAATACAAAAACTGATTCAAGAACCGATGGAGGTGAAGTTGGTCTTTACAGTCTTAATAGAATTCTTGACCACGGAAAACTAACCGCAGCAAGAGCGCATGGGTTTTTCAGAGAAGACGCAGCTCTTGCCATAATTTTTGTAGCCGATGAAAACGATATTTGCGCCACATATCCTGAAGGTGTGACAGCAGTTCCTGATCCAAACAGAATTGAACCCGTAGCTAAAGCCAGTTACTGCACACGAAGGGCCCCTGCTACCGTCATCGATGACGTTCTAATCACACCTGCGCACGATGAAGATATAACGCCTGAACTGGTTGTCGGTAAGTTAAAATTGCTTCAAGCCGGACGCCCTCTTCTTGTTTCAGGAATTCTTTACAACAACCCAAGTACCATTCCTCATGTGGATGAAAATGAACTTGGTTACGGCTATCTTGAAACAATTGATCTTGCAAACGGCCTGACTGTGGACCTTGCAAGTGGCGACTACTCTGATGGACTAGAAGATATAGGTCTTCTTGCAACGGCAGAAATGACCCTGATTTCTGATTTTAATTTAACAAACACCAACATTGATACAGACAGTATTGCAGTTTATGTGGACGGAATTCCTGAAACGTTTACGTTTGATTCTGA
The DNA here is from genome assembly GCA_964596435.1 of uncultured Oligoflexia bacterium. Lineage (GTDB taxonomy): Bacteria > Bdellovibrionota > UBA1018 > UBA1018 > CAZQUK01 > CAZQUK01. Next base: position 1,165 of record CAZQUK010000373.1, on the reverse strand, counting down.
AATAAACCAAATACATCTTGATGATCCAGGCGGACCGTCATCAACGATAGAAATAGCGTATTGCGAAATTTTACCCGAAACACCGGAGCCAGAACCCGAACCACTTCCTGAAGGTGGTGCAATAAATATGTGTCTTGAAGGTACTTTCACGCCTAAAGCCACACTTAGTGTTGGTATATCGATAGATCCTGCGGAAGGCTCAATGCCGACAATTATTGCGGGGCTTAATAGTATTGGCGTTTCACCAGTTGTTTACCCAGATGGCGATATTGCAAGCGGTAAACCAATAGAGGACGGTGTAACGGTGCTTATAATTTCAAGAAACGTTGTGGTTGAAGCCGTGGATGATAGCTACGTAGATGGCGTTAAGAATTTCATTGCAAACGGCGGAAGTATTCTTGCCGAGTATGATGGTGCGGCACTACTGTTCTCAACTTTTAATAACATACATACTTCTTTTATAACCCACATGACACCGGCAATTTCCCTATTTGATGGTAACGCCGCAGGTGGTGGTTTGTTGTTACCAGTATCTGCTTCTACAATAACGGTAACGGATACATCGGACCCCATTATGCAAGGAGTAAGTTCGACTACAATTTCATCAGGCCTAAAAACAGCATTTGCAATTAGTGAATATGATGCAAACTGGCTGCATGCTTCTGCAACTTTTACATCTATTGGTTATGCAGAACTTGTACCAGCAGGAACGTATCCTGCAGTAATGTCCGGTAGGTGCGGCACTGGCCGAGTTGCAATGTTTAGTGTAAATTTACTCCAGAGCCTAACAAATTTAAATGCTCAAATAATGACCAGCAATGCACTCAACTGGTTAATCGAAAATTAATTAAACGGACCCACGTGCGAGTGTAAGAAAAAAAAGAAACGTATCAAGAAGTAGGCATGAACAGAAAATATGTCATTTACACCCGCGTTGATTTTTCGTTAGACGATTAAAAATAATGATGACCCCTTGGTAGAGGTCTCGAACTAATTATAGATGTGGCTCTATCCATTTTCCTTTTACAATATTTTTAACGGATGGCCCCCACTCGAAATGAAACCGGCCCATGCCATAATGTATTAATTTATCGCCAACGATAGAATAAATATAACCCCAATTGAGCAAAAAAAATTAAGTGTCTAGACGAAATAGATAGAAAAA
>CAZQUK010000372.1:0-3078 GCA_964596435.1 uncultured Oligoflexia bacterium | reverse complement strand
GGTCATGCTTCTTACATTTTTATTATTAGAAACAAAACCAATTTTAATAGTATTTTTATTCATATTGGAATCTCTTTTTGTGAGTTTCATACAATATGATAGATTAATATACAATCATCAAATCTATTTTGTTATTAAAGGGTTATGATAAATAAAAATTGGAAAATGACGGCATTGCGCGCTGCAAAAGGAATAAGAGAAAACTTTATCTTCAATTAAAATAATTATGCGCATATATTGTTGTTTAAATTGGAAAAAAAATGCTTAATCAATTTGAAAAAATAGAACACTATTCAAGATTTATTCTGTCCGTTTTACATAAAAATAATGAAGTAATTAATAATTTTGATTTAACAGACAGCGATTACTGGCACATTTTTAGGTTAGCTTCCACAAATAGAGTGCTTTTCCATTTTTGCAATCTAATAGTTAACAGTAAAGCTAGACTAACTCCAAGAGCTGAAAAGCTGTGTCTTGAAATTATTGAACATGGTAATGGTAAAATTAATATTTTAAAAAACACACTTGAACAAGTGTTCACTTCCTTTGATAAAAACAATATTCCTTATCTTATAACAAAAACCCTTTGGCATTATCCTTGTATCCCCAACGATATTGACTTACTTGTTTTACCAGAAAGATATGATGAAGCTGTATCTATTATGAGTAATTTAAAATCTATTGATTTAAAACACTGGATAACTGATGATGAAAAGGACGTTTTTGAAGCTGAGGATTTCTACAAAGTGGAACTACATAAAAAATTTTCGTGGATGATTACAAAAAAACCTTTTCTTGATCAAGAACTTGCCTGGGAAGGAGCAGAAAAAAGAGATTATTTTGGTTTAAGCTGCCCGGTTCCAAATCCCACATTTGATTGGATTGCCAATGCCTTGAATATTATGTTTGAGCGTTTTTATGTTACTATTAATATCTTTTATACTTTAACAGGTTCTAAAAATAGTATTGATTGGAATATAGTTAAACAACAAGCGATAAAGTATAATTGGTTTAATACTCTCAATCATTTTTTGCGGCATCTGGATAATATTGGAACCAAACTTGAAATAAATAATTTTAAATTTTCATTATTTTGTAAATTAAAGTCAAATGAAAACGACAAACTTATTTCCTTCCCGTATCATTTTCCTGTTTTAGAAATTTTATTATCATATTGGGAGCAGTTATATAATAGAGGGGTCATAGATTACAAACTTATGCCGTATAATCTGACTTATGCTCGTTTAAAAAATTTCCTCTCAAAGGGTGAACTGGTGGGAATATACGGTGATTGGTTTCCTTTTTCTAAAAAAAAATCACTTTACTAGGTTCTTATGCGATCGATAACAACCTAGTATATAAATCGATAAGTTTTTTAGAAGTGTTTTTCAGATTATACGCTTCTGATGTGATTTTTGCGTTTTTTCCCAGATCAATACGCAGTCCAGGATCATTAATAAGCTTAGTAATGTTATCAACAAGTTTTTGTTTGTCTCCTGGTGGGTATAAAAGACAGTTTATATTGTCCTTTAAGGTATCATGCAGTTCTGGGAAGTTTGGTGCAATTATTGCTTTTCCACAGGCCATTGCTTCAAGAAGTGTTGTTGGATTAGCTAGTGTTCCATGCATTGTTGTTAATGGATAAACAAATATATCAATAGAGGCAAACAGTCGTGCTGGCTCCACTTGTTTTTCCCAAAAAATAAGTCGGTTGTTGCTGTTCTTCTGAGTTAAATGAACCATTTGCTTTTTTTCTGCTTCCATTTTGTGATTTTCTCTGTCTGGAGCTGTAACAATAAGACTTCTGGATTCAGGACATGTTTTTAAAAAATGTGGTGTGACGTCTAGAAAATCATCAATCCCCTTTGATGTTTTTAAATAAGCAAAAAATAAGACAATAGGGGAGTTGTTGCCTTTAGCTTTCAGGTTAGAATAAGGTTTTGCATTTTCATTATTGTTAAAAATAAATGGTAAGTGAATAATTTCCGTATTTTGAGTGTGTTGTTTTAATTGTTCGTTGAGATAATTACTTGGACAGATTATGCGGTCTGGTAATTTTAAAGCAAATTTTGGAGAGGAAAATATATCAGACCTGTGGGTACATAATGTATGAACAGTTTTAGCTTTTGTTAGTAGGCCTGTGAGCCATGTTCTATTTAATAAAAGAGGTGATGAGCTGTATTCGTGAATAATATCAAAATCTAAATCTTTTAAATATCGAAAATAATATATTGGGAGCGCTATGTTTGAGAAAAAAGCTCTTGATCTTTCAAACTTCTTAAGTGGTAAGTCCAAAACATGAATGTGTATTTTTGGATTATTATTCTGCTCTGATACCCATAATTTCCATTCTGGATGTGTCCATTTTGTAGTGTTTGTGAGAAAATGTAATTCATAATCATATTTAATTAGTTCTTTGTGAAGATTATAAATAGATTTTGCACCAGTCATGTATACTGTGGGTGGTAGTGATTCATCACAAAAAACCAATAAACGTTTCATTTTATCTGGATCTCATCTGGTTAAGATTATTAGTCATTTTGTGCTTTAATTTTTTGATATTCAAAGAGTCAAAAACTATATTGGCGGTTTTTTCTGGGCCGATCTGATCGGTATTGATTATTTGTATGTTTAACCGCTTTGCGAGCCCCAGGTACCTTTCTCTTTGTTTCTGGTAATGTAAAATGTCCCCTTCGTGATCATATTTTTTTCTTTCGAAAGCAACATGTGGTGAGGCATCAAACAGAAAGATGTTTTTAGGCTTTGGCAGGTGAAAAAAGAGAAATTCTTCTAGACGTGTACGAACGCCAAGATCTTTAAAACTAATTATGTAGTCATAAGGATATCTATCAAAAAGAGTTATATCGTAATTTTTTGTGCTGTATTTAATTAATAAGGCAACACAATCAAAAAAAACAAAATAAGGCCATAATAAGAATATAGGATTCTTTTTTTTGGATTTGTTAGCATAACTTTTATGAAGTTTTGTAACGTCTTTTTTTGTAATCTTAGCAAAAATTTGTTTTATCTTATCTAAGAATAAATGATAAAACCCAGGGACATAACGTACCTTAAGGT
>CAZQUK010000371.1:0-3105 GCA_964596435.1 uncultured Oligoflexia bacterium | reverse complement strand
AAAACAAGTCGTTTTTAAAAGAAATGCACCTTTTTATTACTCAATTGGGGTAATACCATCTTCAGTTTCAAACGTTTGACCAACAAGTGGAAGATGCACAGGATCAATAGCAATTCGATCTTTGCGCTTTAGATATTTTTTTCCATACGTAAATGTGGAATGCGAAAACCGCCCCTCTTCATAATAATTTAAAAGTCCGCATGGTACCCACGTTCCATCTAAATGGATGTATACAAAAATTTCTTCAATCATTTAGAAATCCACCTTACTAGCTTGTACTTTTAACGTTGGCCTTTTTGCTTTTCTGGCACGCTTGATCTCTTCGTGAAGTGATTTTAAATCAAGATCGGGTTCAAAAAGAAGTTTCCACCCCTTCATCAGATCAAGAAGATTCATATACTGAAAATAAATTCCCACAGATACTTCTGGTGCCCCCTTTTCGACACTTGCTACCACACGTGGATCAACGCCAAGCATTTTTGCAATCATCAGTTGTGTGCGTTGCTGTCTTTTTCGGGATATTTTAATCCGCTGCCCCATGCTTGTGAGATCCATTCGTACACTTGTGCTTAGAAAAGATTTCCATGTTTGTTTTCTTTTTTTTGTGATCATATATATACTTTCAGCATTATAATGTATTTATTATGCTTTTTTATACATTATAATGCATATTTATTATTACTGCAAGTTATGCGCGGTAATTAGTTTTTTATTCTTTTTATTGTATTTTTATTTTGACTTACGCATGACTTACGCTTATGATTTTTTTATGCCCAAATTGAATCCTACGGTCCCAAACCACACACTTACTCCAAAGCAAAAAAATGTTTTAGATTTTATCGAAGCGTTTTCAAGCGGCCAGGGCTACGCCCCTTCTCAGCAGGAAATTGCAAAACATTTTGGCTTTAGCTCACTTGGAACCGTTCAAAACTACCTTGTGCGTTTAGAACGCCAAGGCTTACTTAGTAAAGAATGGAACGCCAAACGTGGAATGAAAGTTTTAAATTTCACGCCACCCCAACTTTCACAATCAGTCAACCTCCAGCTTTTAGGTAAAGTTGCAGCAGGGTTTCCAATCGAAGCCATTACAACCCCAGACGAATTGGATGTCCCTGCTGCCATGATTGGAAAGGGCAAGCATTTTGTTTTAAGCGTGCAGGGGGATTCAATGATTGAAGATGGAATTTTAGACGGGGATTTTATCATCGTCAAAGAACAGTGGCATGCCAATAATGGGCAAACCGTTGTTGCTCTTGTCAATAACGAAGCCACTGTAAAACGTTATTATAAATATTCTAATAAAATTGAACTAAGACCCGCAAATCCTACTTATAAATCAATATGGGTAAATCCAAATCAGGACTTTCATATTCAGGGAATTGTACGTGGCGTGATCCGCATGTTTTAAGCCATTTTTCCTGTCTTAAATACTAATGCCGTTCCCGAATTAAATCCTGAAGTGAAACCGATTGGAATAATTAAGCAAACTCTAACTGTTCCTGTTTTTTTACATTAATCAATTCATTAAAGAAAGCACTTCATGCAGAATTTCATGAATTGAACCACACCAACACACCTCTGCATATACTTGTTTCTACTTGATTAATCACGCCAAGAAGAAACACTTTTATATAGATTGAATAAAAGCAGACTCATAGCACAGATAAAAAAAGGTTATTATCTTGTACCACAAAAAATCCCACCTGATGGGATGTGGTCGCCTTCAATATACATTGCAATGGCTGAGTACTTAAAAATAGTTGGAGCATCAAAATATCAAATCACAGGAGCTCGTGCCTTTAACACACTAGGTCTCAGTCAGCAAATGGCGCAGTCTTTTACTGTTTACAATGACAAGATATCTGGTGAAAAAAATATTGCCGGATATCAGATTCAGTTTATCAAAATTTCAAAAAAACGACTTGGTTTTATTATTAAATATGAAGTCAATGAACCAGGCTTTAAAGGCGTTGCCATTTATAGTTCATTACCTAGACTTATTTTTGATGCAATTTATGATTACAACAGATTTAACACAATTCCAAAGGCCTATAACTGGCTGAAAACATATTCAAAGAATAATACCTTCCTTAAAGAATTTGTGAAAATTACTCTTACTCTTGGCAATATTGGAACAAAAAAAAGAATCGGCTACCTGCTTGAAGAATATGGATGTAAAAGCAGTTATTATTTGAAGATTTATCAAAGTCTTACCCCAATTGAGTAATAAAAAGGTGCATTTCTTTTAAAAACGACTTGTTTTGACTCCATTTATTTTTTAAAAGTGGATTTTTTTATCTCTTCTTTAGCGGGTTTTAATTTTTCAAAAATGCACATTTTTTAACCAAAAATAAGACATTTTTTGAAGTTAGAGCGAATTTTTTCGCTCAATTGGGGTCTTAGCAAAAATTCTTCCTTAATACAACTTGTACCAAACGCTAGTTTCAAAGGTAAAATCAATAAAAAATGGGGACTCATAATAAATGATATCTGAACTGAAACATTTAGATTCAAACACGTTCCGAGTCGCAATAAATTACAATTATCAACGAACAGGTTTTGATGAGTTATTAATTGAAAAGGATTAGCATTGTTATCATTGCACCCCTAAAGAGCAGTAATGAATCCTTTCAATATAGTGGATTACTCGGCTACAAGTCATGCATAAAGATGAAGGAGGAGACTATTGCCTTTGAAATTGGTTTGCGTGAAAAGATTATTGATCCTGTTAATGCAGTATCAGCAGCCACATTGATTATTGATCCATATAATAATCAGCCATTTATTGGAAAGTATAACGCTCATGGCTTGACGCTTATGGAGGCATATGCTGAGAAAGTTCGTGCCGCACTCACAAGGAATGAACCTGCAATCCGCGATATTTATGATTTATTTTATGCAGAAACATTCAAAGTTTTAAATCTCAATGATCGGCATTTTATAGACCTGAATTTGACCCAATATTTCCCCACTACACGCCACCTTTGACCTAAATCCCTAAAATTCCCTCTAGAAAAGTGAAAAAAAACTAAATTTTTTGCTTGACTATTATTAGCCGTAGTGGGGATAATCCCCATTATGAGCTTTATTAGAAAACGCAAAAGA
>CAZQUK010000370.1:0-3132 GCA_964596435.1 uncultured Oligoflexia bacterium | reverse complement strand
TGGTGTCGTAGTGTTCACTAAGAGAAGCATGACGAAGCAAATGTGTTGCAGTAAATGGAAGGCCTGCTTTTTTAAGCGCCTGATTATAGCGATATCTAATTCTATGATATGGAATTAAACAGTGGTGGAGTAGAATGGGACAAAAGAGATACCCTCGTTCAAAAAAATTGCTCATCTTTGCGGATGGCGGGGGCAGCAATGGATACCGATCAAGACTTTGGAAGAGAGAAATTCAAAAGTTCTCCAACAGAAAAGAACTGGAAATAACTGTGTGCCATTTCCCACGCGGCACCAGCAAATGGAATAAAATTGAACACCGACTGTTTTCGTTTATCAGTACAAATTGGCGAGGAAAGCCTTTACTATCGTATCAAGTGATCATCAATTTGATCACATCAACAACGACAAAAACTGGCCCGACAGTGAGGGCTCGACTTGATAAGAGAGATTATGAAAAAGGCATTGAGGTATCTGACGAGGAAATGTCAGATATAAAACTCGTCAAACATTCTTTTCACGGCGAATGGAACTACACGATCAAACCACAGCGAAATTCCAGCTAAGAACAAGCACTTATTTTTTGACGGTCCCTAAGTTGGTCTTTGGCAACAAGCAAGTACCATTTTACATGAATATTGGGCTCACCATTTGTGCATTGGCATGGGGACTTTTGCGGTTGTTATTATGGTGTGCTGGCGCTGTTTTAACGTGCTTTGTGATCTATGGGACGTCCGACCGTCGTATCATAGGTTTTACCCTTGATTCTACATCTGATCTTGGCCTGGATTCCTACAACTCCTGATTCATAAGCCATGCGAACTTCAACGGGACCCGAAAATGCCTTACCCTCACCCTTTGAATAAGGACGCTCACGTGTCATATTTATTGTGGGCGCTCGTTTGAACGCCCACATTCGAAGCATAAATCAAAACTGCAACCCGACGCTAAGAACCTGTTCGTGATTTGAAACAAAAGATTTTGTAATCACGTCTGGTTCCTGTCCCATGCGCTTTTGGGTTCTCGTTGATATTCTTTTATCCCGATTTGCGTACTGCAGTTCAAGGATGAGATCGTCACCGGTTGCAATCTGATATGAAACCTGGTGTTCCAAGTTGATACCAATCACAGTATTTTTTGTACCATCTTCATCTCGGGTTTTTTCCGTATAGTCGGCATTAAATTCATACCCGACTCTTCCGTAATCATCGACATGTCCAATGCCAGCGCCTATGGTTCCACCGGAAAATGCACCGGCTTTTTTTTCGTCTAATGAAATAGCACTGTTTTCCCCAAGATTATTTGTTTTTGACACTTTGATGACACCAAATTCAGCCGCAATTGGTGCAATTGAAGCCAGAATATCAAGTGGTACACCGTTTAGTGAAAAGGTATCATGGCCGGAAAATATGAATGCATTTAGTCTGACTCCCTTTTTTTCAAGGCCAAGTTTTCTGTCTTTTTTGTAAACATAACTTGTTGGCGCTAGTATAAATTCAATCGTGCCATATGGTTTATTCTCAAAAAGACTTGGTGTCTCGCCACGCCAACTGGAAGAATTGTGAAACCCAATGCCTTGGATTCTAATTAATCCAAGGCCAGTGGCTTCCAGATTAATATTCTCAACCTGTTCTTTTTTCGTGTCATAATTCACATCCAAATCTATTCCTGGATTTATATAAATCAAACCATGGCTCCCCTCTTTATGATTGTTATTCCAACCCCAGATTGCGGTTTTATATTCAAGACCCAGATTTGAATGTAATCCACTTGTGCCGCTGCTATTGGTAAAACCACCAAGCTGGACTCCGGCCCGGTAATTCCTGACTCTAAGGTAAGAATCACCAAACACAAGTTTGGGATTTATTATTTTCATTTTGTAATCTGATCCAACCTCGCCTTCAGCAAATGCAAGTGAAGTTGAAACGATTACTGCTAATAAAATAGTGACGATTTTTAATTTCATGACTGACTCCTTCTTTTTGTTTCTCTCTTATGAAAACCGTAATTGATCTTCATAATGAGATCATGACGCACCGCCGTGGGTGGTTCAACGTACTTTATCTGCGCGTATAAGTGCTTGTAGTTGCAGTGATTCTTGATAATTTACACCCGATTCAGCGAATTTCCGGTGCTGGATCAATGTTGCATCTTCAAATTTTCTCCCGACTTCGACACAACACGATGCAACAATCCAATAATATCAGATAGTTAATTTTTTCGGCGACACTACAAAAATCTTCATTTACAGAATTTTAGCAAGTTTGAATGTGGTTTGACAGCGGGATCAGCTTTAAAAAAGTGGCTGTACGGTTTCAATAACCGGGATTTTAAATGCATTGTAAATCTTTTTTTGTGTCTCGCTAAAATTTGCAGGAACAAAATATTTTCTCTGGGTGCGCTTGTCTCTAATAATACTGCCCTCTCGCCTGGAAACTTCTTTTCTGAGTTCCGACACACTTAGTTTTATTGCGTTCTTTTCCAATATTATTTATGTGGTGTTCAACATCACATAAGCCATAAAACAGATCAGAATGTGTGCGCGAATGCGTCTTGGTTTTCAATGATAAATTGGACGCATTTTTAAATCATTCTTATTAACTCTAAAAACTTCTTCAATTTTCCAGAGCCCTTTATATCGGGTTAAGATCTCTTGCGGCGTTTTATCATTTTTTGCATAATTTGTAATAACTCCATGAATGCCATCCCACATACCATCTAATATGATTTTTGACTCATTAATCGATGCCTTCTCGGCAGATACTTCAATATATTTTTTTGTCCCGTTATTATTAATCAATGACTTAATCGGTATTTTTTCATCTCGTGCTTTTTTAAGTAACCGGTCTACTAAACGCATTCGTTGTTTATAATCTTTTTTGGCCCGATCTTTTGAATATGACACAATCAATCTTCTGCTTTCTATTTCAATATCCTTTATCCAGCCATCAAATGGGCAAAAAGATTCATTTACAATCTGGCTCTTAACTGTTTGTTTCATCCCCTTAAGTTTTGCGGCTACAATATAATTAATCTGTTCAGATTCTAGATAACTTAAATTACTTTCACCCCAATTGAGCAAAAAAACTTAACAATAGATCTTGATGGCACAGTATTATCAACTAAAGGGCATGC
>CAZQUK010000369.1:0-3164 GCA_964596435.1 uncultured Oligoflexia bacterium | reverse complement strand
AAACAGGAGTTCCAGGCGTTTTTACAAAAAAACAAACTAAGCTCACTTGGGCGCATTGTTATAAGACGGAAGAATTAGGGAGGTTTTTTATGAGTTATTTAAAAAGATATTTTGAAGAAGCCGCAAAAATTGCGCAAGAAATTGATCAGAATAAAATTGATACTATGATTCAGCTTTTATTAAAACTTAGGGAAAATAAAGGGCGTATTTTCCTGCTTGGTGTTGGAGGAAGTGCAGCAAACTGTGCCCATGCTTGCGGTGATTTTAGAAAAATTGGTGGGTTTGAAGCCTATGCACCAACCGATAATATTGCAGAACTTACTGCCAGAACCAACGATGAAGGTTGGAATACCGTTTTTTCGGAATATTTAATTGGGAGTAATTTGACAGAGAAAGATGCAGTTTTTGTTTTTAGTGTTGGTGGTGGCAGCGAAGAAAAAAATGTTAGTGCAAATATTGTAGCAGCATTAAAAATTGCCAAAGAAAGAGGCGCAAAAGTGTTAGGGGTTGTGGGGCGTGATGGCGGATATACTGCAAGAGTTGCTGATGCCTGTGTAATTGTTCCCGTCATGAGCCCTGATACTGTAACACCACACACTGAATCGTGGCAGGCTGTTGTTTGGCACATGATTGTTTCTGATCCTCGTATTATGAAAATGTCAAACAAGTGGGAATCAATAGATAATAAATAACTTTTAGGAGAAAAAATATGGCTATAATGCTTGATACAGGTAAAATTGAATTAATAAATAAATATCATGAAATGGGAATTATTAGAGGCGTTACAACTAACCCAACAATACTTCTAAAAGATGGTGTTACTGGTGGTATGGATGCAATTAAAGAACGTTCCATTCAGATCGCAAATATTATTGATCCTTATCCGCTGTCGGTTGAGTTAACAACAAACGATCCCAAAGATATGATCATACAAGCTAAGGAATTTGCAAAATGGGCAAAAAATATTGTTGTTAAAGTTACAATTCATGGTCCAGAGGGTGAGCTTGAAAACATGAGGGTTATTAAAGAGCTTGAACAAAGTGGTGTGATGGTGAACGTAACTGCTATGATGAGTGCACAACAGTGTTTCTTGGCAGCAATGGCAGGAGCAAGTTACGTTTCAATATTTTGTGGGCGCGTTAACAACATGGGACATGATTCAAGACAAGAAGTTGCAAGATTAAGAAATCTTCTTGATCAGTTTGATCTTGATGCAAAAATTATTGCCGCCTCAACTCGTGAAGTTATAAATGTTGTTGAGTGGTTAGAAGCAGGCGCGCATTTTGTAACCGTGCTCCCACAATTTTTAGATAGTATGATCGTGCATCCATATTCCAAGGAAACTGTTAAAATGTTTCTTGATGATGCAAAAAAAGCGGAAAAGCTGATTCGTTAGGTTGCATTATGGATTTAAATAAAAGAATCACATTAAAAAATAAATTAAAAAACCGTGATAATCTGTTTGTTGCATGGACATCAATTGCGGATGTTCAAATAACAGAAATATTTGCTAATGCCGGTTTTGATTTAGTTGGTATTGACATTGAACACGGCACCGCAAGTTTAGCTCAGTGCCAAAGGATTATTGCCGCTGCACAAGCTGCAGGTTCTTTTTGTTTACCACGAATTGCTTCTCACAACATGGAAATGATTAAACGGCTTCTTGATTCAGGCGCAGATGGTATTATAGTTCCAAGTGTTGAAACCACAGATGAAGTAAAAAACATAATTTCTTGGATGAAATATCCACCCCTTGGAAAAAGAAGTTATGGCGTGAATAGGGCCCAGAATTATGGGTTTAATTTTGATGATTATGCAAAAAAATGGAACGGTACGTCCTCCCTCATTATACAAATTGAATCCATAAAGGCTGTAAAAAACATTGATGCGCTTTTAGCTTTTGATGAAGTAGATGGCGCAATGGTTGGCCCATATGATATTTCAGGCTCACTTGGTATTCCTGGCAAAATTGAAGACCCAAAAGTTCTTGAAGCAGGGCAAGTGGTTGTTGCTGCCTGTAAAAAATACGGCAAATCTTGCGGCACACAGCTTGTTGACTATGACATTAATACGGTTAAAGACAGAATTAAGTTGGGTTATAACTTTCTTGTTTTATCTTCCGATATTTTTCTTTTATGGAAGTGGAGTGATGCCACAAAGAGCTTAATTAGAAGTATTAATGGTTAATTTTAATTAGTTTGTGGAATTCTTCAAGCGGTCCCATCCAGATGTTATTTGAGATATTTACTCCAGTCTTTGAAAAATTTATTATGTACCCCCTTTTTAAGCCAAGATAATTCATGGTTTTTTTAATTGGTTTTAGGTCTGGAATTTTCATACCTAGTTTGATTTCAATGGGTATAAGATTTCTGCCATTTTCTACTAATAAGTCAACTTCAGTGCCAGTATGTGTTCGGAAAAAATACCCATGTGCTGAAGGATTAATTAATTTTATATGACTAAGTATTTGTTCAATACAGAAAGTTTCAAAACTTGCATCAGATTTTGGGTGAGATAATAATATTTTCTTTTGAGGTTTAATTCCTAGCAAATGATAAAGAAGCCCTACATCGCGAATATAAATTTTATTACTTTTAACAATTCTTTTTTTAATGTTTGCATAATATGGTTGAAGTCTTCTAATTAGGAAAATTCCCTCAAATATGTCCATAAGGTGGCTTACTGAGTGGTAGGATATGCCAAGTGCTTCACCGAATTCACTAAGGTTGCAGGTTGATCCTTGTGCGTGTGCAATTAAGGTAAGAAGTTTGAGTGATTTTTGAGATGATACTTTAAAACCTAATTGGGGAATATCCTGTTCTAGAACGGTTCTTAAATAAAACATGTACCAATCATTATGACTAATTTTGGGTTTTCCACAGTGAAGCTTTGGGTAATATCCGTTAAGCCATATTTTTTCTAAATCGTTTTCAAATATTGATACACCGTCAAGTTCTAGAAAGCCAACCCGTCCGGTTAAAGATTCTGAAATATTCTTAATCAAAGATGGGGAAGCAGAACCCAGTAAAATAACTTTATGTTTTGGATGATTATCAATAAAGTTTCTTAAAAAAGGAAAAAGTGAGGGAAGGCGCTGGGCCTCATCAATTACAATTTTTGAAGACTTATTAAATACAAATTCAATATCATTTGAAAGACGGGTA
>CAZQUK010000368.1:0-3167 GCA_964596435.1 uncultured Oligoflexia bacterium | reverse complement strand
CTTCCGACACGTCCTCGCACCTGCTGGCTGTTACTGATTTTTTCTTGGCGCACATAATCTATAATATTAGCACACTTGGGACTGCGTGTTAAGAGAAAAAACTTTATCTGCAATTCTTAAAAGGCCTTTGCGGTGAGTAACGGCAATGATTGTCATTTGGCCCTTAAGTTTTAAAAAAGTTTCAATTAATTTATCTTCAGTTTCTATGTCAAGATTTGAAGTTGCTTCATCAAGAATCAATGCTTTGGGTTTTCTTAATAGAGCTTTAAGAAGAGATAATCTTTGTTTTTGTCCCGCAGAAAGTCCCTGCCCCTGTTCTGTTAGCATGTGGTTAAGTTTGTTGGGTAGCTGATAAATAAACTGACATTCTGCTTTTTTAATATTTATTTCAAGTTCTTCCTTTGTTGGAACATCAATAAGTCCATAAACAACATTATCATAAATTGTTCCTTCAATAATAAAGCTTTCGGGTCCTACATAACCAATATTTTTAAGAATATTATTCTTAACCTCTTTTAGTGGCCAAGCTTTGTTGTCGGTAATTACTTCAATCCTTCCTGATAATGGTATTAGTTCACCTAATAAAAGATTAATCAGGGTGCTTTTCCCTGCGCCTGATGTGCCAGTAATTACAACAGTGGATCCAGGAGAAATTTCACAATCAAAATTATCAAATATGTAGGGATCAATATCAGAAAATCTAAAAGAAATATCCGAACAGCTCCACCCAATTGGTTTTGAAATCAAAAGATTGTTTTTCTTACTTAAAGTTGTTTGATGTTTTTTTACATTAAAACCATCCAAAGAATGATTTGACCACCAAGCTGCAAGCTCAGTAAGCTGTGGCCATAAAAAAGTAATCCTTATTAATCCTCCGGCAAGATTAGAAATGTTTTGTAAAAGCCTAATGAAAAGATAGAAATATGACAATAAATAGCCAGGATTCAACTGGTAAATTGATTTTATAAAATATGTCATTAAACAGATTAGTAGGATGCCGACTACTTGTGGAAATGCTGTAATAATTCCGGAGTATTTAAAAAAAGAAATAGAATTAATTAAATAAAATGAAAGATTCTTTTGTACTATCTCACCTTCAGTTTTTTCTATTCCATAAATTCTTAAAAGAAGTAAATTCTTTATACTCATTAAAAGTCTGTTGTTAATTTTAACCCATTCGCTTGCAATATTATCCCCCGCTTTTTTAATTCTTTTGTTGGCAGTATATAGTGGGAAAGCAAGTGTGAAAAAAAGCGAAAGCAATAATATGGTTATTAATGGCGAAACATAAAATAAAGTTATGCAAAGAGATAGACAAACTGTAATTTGAACAAAAGAAATTTGCAGTAACATTACAGCATTACTGGATTGAGTTATTCGTTCATTAAACAAGGTTGTCATATATGAACTGCTTGCGGTTTGACTGCTAAAAATAAAATCTACTAATCGCTTACGTTGATAATAGTTAAACTCAGAATTTGCAGATCCCCTTAAAACTTCTTGCCCCCATAAAAGCCCACCTCTAATTGTTGCAATTAGGGTAAGAACCAGTAAAACGTGCAATAATTGTTCGTGTGGATACCAATTGGGAATTGAAAGGTTTTTAATATCTGCAACACCCAGCACACCTAAAAAGGCTTGAATAGAAAAAGCGAATAGTAATTCTATGAAAAACAAACAAAAACCTGTAAAAATACTAATTACAAGACAAGTTGTAACTTTTTTACCAAAAAAATGGTAGGTTTTTTTAAGTTGTAAAAAACTTAACCACTTATTGAAAGAAGATTTACTGTTCATTATTTATTTTGCCACATTTTTTATATGTCTGATTGGTTATAGTAAGTTATGCGTGTTCCGCCAGAATCAAACTTAAATTTAAGTTGATACAAATCCTTTAGTGCGGCTGCAACATCTTTTTGAAAAGGTTTTTCTACGTAAAAAAGTAAAAACCCTCCACCGCCGGCGCCCAAAAGCTTTCCTCCTTTTGCTCCAGCATCCAAAGCTTTTTGGTAATATTTATCTATTGACCCCGAAGATATTTCCGACGTAATACTTTTTTTAAGCAACCAATTCTTGTGTAGTATTTCGCCAATGGTACTAATATCTTCTTCTTTTGAAATATTGTTTTTTGAAATTATGTCTCTTAATTCTGGGACAAGGTTCTTCATACTAATAAGCACATCCATTTTGTCTTTTGTGCATTTTTCTTGTACGCTTAATATATCTCCAGAGTCTCTTTTTTGTGCTGTATAAAATAGCATAAGATTTGATTCAAAAATGTTTTTTAAATCCGGACCATAAAAAACTGGTTCAACAGAAACTTCGTTGTTTTTATGGAATTTGAAAACATTTAGGTTTCCATATGCCGCGGCATAGTGATCCTGTTTTCCGATTGGCCTTTTAAGTATATCAATTTCAATTTTTGCAGCCATTGTTGCAAGGGTGCTTTTTGTAACCATTTCGCCGCGTAAAGCAAATAAAGCATGTAATAGGCCTACTGCAAATGAGCTAGAGGAACCAAGCCCTGTGTTGGCCGGAACATCAGCAAATGTTGTAATTTCTAAAGGAAAATCAATTTCAAGCATTCTTAAGGCTTCCCTAACAATTGGATGTTCAATATCATCAATTTTATCCTTAAATTCTACTTTACTCCAACCAATTCTGTATTTGTGTTCAACAATGCAAAGTTGTTTTTTTACGGTTACATATAAATATTTATCAATTGTGGTGCTAATAACCTGCCCATCTTCATGTTCATAAAACGCTTTAAGGTCTGTTCCACCGCCAACAAAACTGATTCTAAGAGGTGTTCTTGAAATAATCATTATTTTAGTTCCTGTTTATTATTGTTGGGGTTTGCGGGAAGGGGATTAAATATGAACCCTTGAATCCTTGTTGAGAACAATGCTCCATAATTTCTTTCTTAAAATTCCATGCTAATACAAAAATAAGTTCAGGCTTAGTGCCTAATCCTTCATCAAAAGAAACTATGGGTATGCATGTTCCTGCAGTATACAAACCCTGCTTGAGCGTGTTGTTGTCAATGATACATTTAATATCATTTTTGTTAAAACCGCAAAAGTTAAGATATGTAGAGCTTCGTGCTGAAGCCCCAAAACCAACAACTTTACGGTGTTTAAAAGTTTTTAAAATATCAATTGATTGTT
>CAZQUK010000367.1:0-3170 GCA_964596435.1 uncultured Oligoflexia bacterium | reverse complement strand
TTTCATCTTTTACAACGTCCACACTTTCAATAATTCTTGGCACAGGCTTTTTTTTGGTGGGTGCCAGCATGTCACATCTTAGGTTTTTAATTGAACGTATGTCGGATGGTGAGGGAAGTTCACTAATTAGGGATGTGTTAATTAATTTTACGGTAATCTGGCCCGATTTTGAGGCTTTTTTTCTGGGTGAAAATCTTACTTACGGTTTTTCATTATCATTTTTGCATGTTTTTTATACTGTTTTGTATGCGCTATGTTTTAGTGCGTTTCTTTTAATTTTAAGTAGTTTATTGTTAAAAAGGGGAAGACTATAGGCACATGGATCTTAGTGAAGTTTTCAGTCAAGAAACCTTAAAAGCGTTTACCATACTTGGCCCTTATTTTGCGGTAGTTCTTGGTTTAATATTTGGGAGCTTTTCAAATGTAATAATTTATAGGATCCCCCGTGGCCGTTCTATCGTAACTCCGGGGAGTTTTTGTCCTGAATGTGGAAAAAAAATAAAGTGGTGGGCAAATATTCCGCTTTTAAGTTTTATTATTTTAAGGGGTAAATGCTCTTTTTGTGGAAAAACCATACCAATACGTTACCTACTTGTTGAAATTACGGTGGCAGGTCTTTTTTTAGCCTCATGGTGGAGGTTTGGGCCTAGTCTTACACTTTTTTTAAGGGACTGGCCGGTTTTTGTGTTTTTTGTAAACATAGTTTTTATTGATATCGAGCACCGCATTATACCGGATGGTTTAAGTATTGGGGGCTGCCTTTGGTGCATACTATGTGCAGGTCTTTTTCCTCAGCTTGATTTTTTTAATATAATTCTTGGTGCCGTAATAGGTTTTGGAGTTTTTGCGCTTTTTGCATGGGGTTATAAAAAAATTACAGGCAGAGACGGTCTTGGTGGTGGTGACATAAAGCTCCTGGCAATGCTTGGTGCTTTTGTGGGGCCTTTGGGGGTTTGGATAACAATAATTGTAAGTTCAGTTTTTGGTAGTATATTTGGTATTATCTGGGCCTTAGTAAGTCGTAAAGAGCAAGGGTTGCTTAAGGTGGCAATTCCGTTTGGCCCATTTTTAATTCTTGGTGCTTTAATTGCCTATTTTTGGGGAGATGTATGGTTCCCGTTTATGACACAGATGTAGAAGAAGAACGTTGGGCACGCGAAGCCTGGAAACACTATGAATTCTGGGAAAAAGTTGAAAAACGTTTCAGGCGCAAAAGGCTTATATTGATTGTTTCGGCCACAATAGTTTTTTTGGTTTTATCTTCAATACCGGTTATTATGGATAGAATGCCCCACTGGAGGGCACTGTCGCTGACAAGGGAACTTGCACTTAAAATATCAGACATAAAATTTAACGCCATTATCGAAAAAAAGGCACATAAAATTACTTTTTTGGGTAGTGATGGACTCAATTTTATAGTTGAAAAAGCCGAAACCTGCTCAGATTTTACCTGGACAAAATTTGAATCAGGCAGGCTGAGCGGGAATAACATAAATCAATCTGATAATAAAGGTGAACCTGGTGATTTTTATCTCCTAAGCACAATTGAGGGTGAAAAAATTAATGTTCCAGGTGTTGTTAGACACATTTGTTATGAACCCCTAGGCGGTAGCGGATTTTCGCAAGATGGTATTGATTTAGTTGGTCTTGGAATAATTCCTAGAGCGGATTTAGAAAACTCAAGGCTTGATAGAATAGTCCTGCTTCTCATAGACGGGCAGACTGCAAATATTTCTATCGACTCTTTAATACTTAGCAGTAGTAGTGTAAAATAAACTGGTAACTTGGGGATTTCATGTTATTTTTATCTATGACATAGTTAATAGGTAAGACGTCCGTAATATTGTGGTGGCACACCGCAATAACCATGGTTGATTTTGTCGGGGGGCAAAAAGTTTTTAAATGGATATAACCAATTTATTTACATCTCTGATATCCGGACAGGCAACAGCAGCAGGTTTGAGTATTGGCTCGTCTTCAGTAAAATTAATTGAACTTAAAAAAACCAGAAAAGGATTTAGCTTTTTGCATTTTGGAGTTGTTCAGCTTCCTGAAGAGGCGGTTGTTAACAGAGAAATAATGAACTCAATTGTTGTCAGTGAAAGTGTAAAAAATCTTACAAAGGAAATGGGGCTTAAAACAAAAAATATTTGTTCTGGTTTATCGGGAAGCTCAATGATTATTAAAAGAATAACAGTGGAGGTGCCAAGCGAGCGGGAACTCAGGAGCCAGATATTCTGGGAGGCGGAACAGTATCTGCCGTTTGATGTTTCTGATGTGTATATGGATTATCATGTTATCTCAAGATCAAAGACGGGTAAAACTGACGCAATTCTTGTTGCGGTAAAAAAACAATTTTTAGATTCATATATGGACTCCATCACCGATTCTGGCCTAAAACCAGAAATAGTTGATACAGATTTTTTTGCCCTTCAAAATGTTTTTGAGGCCAATTATCCTGCAATGATAAACAACTCTGTTGCTATTGTAGATGTAGGCGCAAGTGCACTTAAGGTGGTTGTTGTGCATGGAGGGGTTCCTGTATTTACAAAAGAAAGCCTTATTGGCGGGAAAAATCTTACAATTGAAATTCAGAAGAATTTAAATCTTTCCTACGTTGATGCCGAGGCACTAAAGGTTGGAGGCGGACAGGACAAGGCATTTCCGCAGCAGGTCCTGGAACTTGTGGATATTATGGCAGAGAATATTTCCAGTGAAATCAAAAAATCTTTAAGTTTTTATAACGCATCATCAAGCGGAGCACCCATTAATTCTGTTCTGGTCTGTGGCGGTTCATCAAGAATCAGAAATCTTTCAAGGGTTATTGAGGAAATTGTTAAGGTTCCTGTTCAGATGTTGAATCCATTTAATTCAATAACGTATGATCCAAATCATTTTACTCCGGACTACATGCAATCAATTGCGCCGGTTGCAGCAATTCCTGTGGGCTTGGCACTTAGGGCTGGTGTGAAATGATAAAAATTAATCTTGCAAGCAGACTCGAGGCCCGAGAACTCACACAGATGAAGGGTAAAAGCAAACTTGGTTTGCCGGATCTTTCAGGCCTTCCGATCAGAAGGGCGATTGTTCCAATAGCGGGTGTTATGCTGGCGGTTTTTGGGGCGGATATTTATAAGGATGATGAACTTGGAAAAGCCCAGGATTTGTTT
>CAZQUK010000366.1:0-3177 GCA_964596435.1 uncultured Oligoflexia bacterium | reverse complement strand
ACATTTTCCCACGCGCCACCCGTTACCATATAAATTAGGCCAAATATTATGCTCAAGATAAAAAAATTAACAAGAACTACAAACTGCAAGCCCAAAAACTTGCCAAATATAAACTCTCCAAACGATACAGGATGTGCAAGTACAAGTTGTATGGTGCGTTTTTCAATTTCGCGCCTTAAAAGTGTGCTACCCACAAGAAGTGAAATCAAAAGGCACGATACCCTCACGGCTCCCTCACCAAAATCAAGTGCAATTCTGTCTGATCTTACAAAGGTTAATTGTGATGCCAGAAGTACAACACCTAAAAGCAGAAGCGATAATATAAGAAGGTTATAAAATATTTTATCCCGCAATACTTCCTGGAACGTTGCCTTTGAAATGGCAAATACGGCGCGTGTTTTATAAATTAATCTACTACTCATTTATTGGCGCATCTCCAAAAAGTTCTTTTTCTATTGCTGGTACGGGCTTAACCCAAAGCACCTCTTGTTTTGAATCCATAATTTTTTTTAGCGCAAGCTCTGAGTCATTTTGAGTGGGAAACCTTAAAATAAAAACACCGTCCCTACCTTGTTCTTTTAGACAAGACGCAAAATCACTTGGTAGTTTATCTGCGCGAACAGCTATTTCAACTTCCCTGCCAGTATGATAAAAAAAGTCATTCATTGCGCCACACCCACCAAGCTCGCCAAGTCTTATCCACGCCATGTGTGAACAAAGATTTTCCACATCAAAAAGGTAATGGGTACTAAAAAAAATGGTTCTGCCTTCAGAATGAAGTGTTTTAATAAGGTCGTGAATACTGCGCCTTCCCCTGGGGTCAAGTCCTGACATTGGTTCATCTAAGATTAAAAGTTCAGGATCGTGTATTAGAGCCTGCGCAATTCCTATTCGTTGCAGCATCCCTTTGGAATAGTGTTTTAATTTTTTATGCCTCGCGTTTTTTAGATCAACTAATTTTAAAACTTCAGGGATCCTTGATTTAATTTTAGCCATTGGCATCCACGAAAGCGCGCCGAAAAAATGTAAGAACTCATCGCCTGTTAGTCCTTCATGAAAATCCGGCCTTTCGGGCACATATCCAAGTTTTTGGCGGACAGTAGGATCACAGACATTTTTTCCTCTAAAAAGTATTTGACCAGTTAACGGGCTCCTTAAACCTACTATAAGTTTAATGAGGCTGGTTTTTCCGGCACCATTTGGACCAATAAAACCAAAAACCGACTTATCAGACACATCAAGACTCACATATTTTAGAATTGTTTTTTGTTTGAGCCAGAACCCGGATCTAACAGCATCTGAAACTGCATTTACTTCAAGAAGTTTTTCCATTACTGATTAACCTTAACTCTGCCTTTTTTACAATATTTTTTTTACTTTAGTCTTTTCCTACGCTTTTGTTAAAATATTTTTTTGAAAACTTCTCCAGGCGCCTTTCGTTTTACGCATTAAAAGCTCCCCTTTTCCTTCAACCACAAGTGCCTGTAAATTTCCAATAATTTTATAACCAATGTGTTCATAAAATTTTATCGCTCCAGTATTAAAATCACTCACACAAAGATATGCGTTAGGATACCTTATAAACGTCTGACGCTCAAATTCGTCCATAAGAAGTTTACCAACACCTCGTGCACGGTATTCATCATCAACAACTATGAGCCTTAAATATGACCCTAAAAGCACACCAAAGCTAAAAATTGCAAACCCTGCAACCTCACCATCAGAAACGGCCTGAATAATATTTGCATTTTTTGCGGAACTTACAATTGAATTTATATCTTCTTCAGTATATTCAAGACTCTTCCATGGTTCATGCTCAAGAACGAGCCTTTTACAAACACCGCGGTCAAGTTCTTTAACTGTTATGATTTTAACTTTATCTTCCATTAATAATCCAATCCGAAGGTTTTTTTAATTTTTAAAGTAGACCTTATTTTACCTCTGTCATCAAGAAACAATTCGCCGTAAGAGGAATCTTTTTTTGAAAGATTAAATTTATCCAAAAATTCAAGAAAGATTTTTGCATTAATATTCTTCCTATTCGCTGTTTTAATGTAATTTTGAAATTTCTGGTTTATTGAATAAAGTTTGTAGGACACTTTAAGTGCGCTAAGTTTTTCTTTTAAGCGTTTTTGTACTTCAGGATTTTT
This sequence comes from uncultured Oligoflexia bacterium, assembly GCA_964596435.1. Classification (GTDB taxonomy): domain Bacteria; phylum Bdellovibrionota; class UBA1018; order UBA1018; family CAZQUK01; genus CAZQUK01. Next base: position 1,027 of record CAZQUK010000366.1, on the reverse strand, counting down.
TGAAGATTGTGTTAAAAAATTAATGAGCCTAAAGGCCACGTCAAATCTACCCTCTATAGTGCTTAACCTCTCCACAAGATTTTTCAAATACGAAGGTGATCCTTCCTGTATTGCTGTTTCATTAAAAGCTTGTGCGGCGCGCGGCATGTTATCAAGTTCATAAAGCTCAACATAGCCCAAGATAAGTGCAAGCCTCCACTGATACGGCCAGTTTTTATTTTGAAATTTTTTTGAGTAATAAGGAAACTGTGCTTTTCTAAAAAGCTCGCCATGTAAAAGAAGTTTGCGCGCACCAGTGCCATCATCATTAATTACCGCAAGCAAATTTCCACCCGCGTAGTAAACCTCAAAAAAAGCAGGATCAAGCTCCCGTATAAGATTAAAATCATAAAAATACCTTGAAGTATTGCCTCTTGTGACTTTTTTTACAGTATGCTCCTGGATGATTTTGAGCCACAAAGAGTCCACCATAATTTGGGAAAAGCCCAAATCAAGAAGCTTATAAAGCACAGGGTTTTTTGGCCCAAAGAATTCTTTTTGAGCCTTAAGCTCTTTAGTGAGTTTTATTTTGCCTTCATGCCGCTCATGAGTAAGCTGCATGTGTGAAAAACAAAGTGCAATTATAATTGGCAGTAATATAAAAAATAATTTCACCTTTTTGAGATTACTCTGATATTCAGTAAAAAATCCATAAATTAATAATGCAATAGGACCCTTTTAATTAATCTACGACAGGATGTTTCAGAAAAAATAATGTTAAGCCCAAAAACGCACTGCAGCGCCAGTAAGCCTTGTAAAATAAAAAAACTTCAATAACGCCTCTTGCGGGTGCCGCCAGTAGGGCGCTATACTATTCTTTGTTAGTAATGTTAATTTATTCATATAAAAACTGGAGATAATACTCATGAAAAATTTTACCCTCACAAATAAAGGTTTTACTCTTATTGAGCTTATGATTGTTGTTGCTATTATAGGAATCCTAGCTGCAATTGCTATTCCAAATTATCAAAAGTACCAAGCAAAAACC
>CAZQUK010000365.1:0-3201 GCA_964596435.1 uncultured Oligoflexia bacterium | reverse complement strand
TGATATAACTTGTCAAGATGCGTTGCGAAAAGAAGTCACTAATTAAATTGTATTAAATAAGATAAAATTTCTAGTAATTCCAATGGGGTGGTATATAAATTAATAACTAGTAGCAGGTTAATTGATTTGATTATATGCGTAATGATAAGTTGGTTGCGCGTATTTTACTAATTGTGTTTTGTTATTTAAAAAATTGAGGCTTATAAATATAGAGAATGCATTCAACTGAAACTAAAGACAACAATATTTCAAAGGTTCAAGCAGTGGAAGGCACCGGATCATCTCAAAATCCTATTCTTAATAAAGAGACTGTCGATTATATGCTGAGCCGCATAGGCAGGGTAGCGTCCGGATTATTTATTATTGGCCTTTTTGCCTATATTTCCAGGTGGTTTTTACTGCCTGTCGCTCTTGGAGCGGTTTTTGCTATTTTATTTTCACCACTTTTTTTAAAACTAGAAAGTTTCAAACTTCCAACGGTTTTTGTTTCGGGACTTGTGACAATAATTTGTGCGGTGATGGTGCTTTTCCCAATGGTTTTTTTAATTTCATATGTTGCACAGACTGGGCTTGAGCAATTAAAAAATCTGCAAAATTTTCTTGATACCTCAGGTTGGGCAGGAAGTAGCAGTTTGCTCGAATATTCGCCTTGGCTTGAAAAAGCATTATTAAAATTAACAAAGTGGCTCCCTTACACTATGGAAGAGCTGTTAACGGGTGTTACTGATCTTGCACGCTCGCTTGGGAGCATACTTGGGAATTTTTTGGGTGATTTGGTTGCAAGACTTCCCGGATTTTTACTTGGCTTGGTTATAGTTGTAGTAAGCGTTTATTTCTTCCTTGTTGATGGCAGGCGACTTGTTGCTTTTTTACGAAGAAGTTCAATGTTCACCCCGCGCCAAACTGAGCTATTAATTGTTTCATCATCAGGAATGTGCAGGTCCGTAATTTTTGCAACAGTTGTGTCAGCACTTGTTCAGGCAATTTTGGGTTCAATTTCCTGTTTAATTTTTGGTGTTCCCAATGTTGTTCTTATTGGGTTTTTAATTTTTCTTAGTGCGTTTATTCCGCTTTTGGGTTCGGTACCTGTTACTTTTTCGATAGCTATTTATATGTTAATTATTGGGGAACCATTTGCCGCATTTTTAATATTTCTAATCGGAGCGGGCCTTAGCGTCCTTGATAATATGATTCGTGCCTTTGTTATGAGCGAAACAGGAAACATTCATCCGCTTCTTGCTTTTCTAGGGGCCTTTGGTGGAATGATGGTTTTTGGTATTACAGGAATTTTTTTAGGACCAATTATTGCCGGACTTTTTGTTCAAAGCTCGCGCATACTGGCCCATGAAGTGGATGAAACATAGGGGTTTTGTAAATATTTAGAAACAAATAATCTGATGGGAGCAGCATAGGATAAACAGATATGACAGCAAAAAAGAAAAACTCTAGTACATCTGGAACTCAAACCAAATCAAAAAAACTTGCAAAAATTACAACGAGTAGTACTGCAGAATATTTTTCAAAAAACCTACAGCAGGTTGGTTTTTCCTCCAAAACAAAAGCTATTCTTACAACACTAAAAGAAAGTGTTGATAATTCTCTTGATGCCTGTGAGGAAGCAGGAATTTTACCTGAGGTTCACGTTGAGGTAGTAAGAATTGGTGAAGGTGCCTTAAAGGGGTCCGATAAAATTAAGGTCTATGTTAAAGATAATGGGCCGGGACTTGACCCCGAGGATCTGCCAAAAGTGTTTGGTGAATATTTAGCTTCATCAAGGTTTGGGCGTGGAAGGTGTTCGCGTGGACAGCAAGGTATTGGTATTTCTGCCGCTACAACCTGGGCGCAACTTACAAGTGCCAGTGGGGCCTTTGTTGAAACAAAAACCAAAAACATGAGAAAAGCTATTCAAGCCCGAGTTGAAGTTGATATTAAAAACAATAAAGGCTTAATAAAAAATAAAGAATCGATTGATTGGGACCAGCCAACAGGTACTTCTGTTGCTTTTTATGTTGATGGTAAGGTTCAACTAAATGGTGATGGGGGACTGCTTAACTATCTAAATGGCGTTACGTTAGTTAATCCTCATCTTACATTACATTATAAACTTTTAGATGCTGAGGAGGTTCATATAGAGAGGGTTACTGATGAGGGGCCAATTGTCCCGGAATCTGTTGATCCGCACCCACACACAATGAAACTTGGAGAGTTTATTGCACATTCACACCTTTTTGGACGCATTAAAACACGTTTTTGGTTAAAACGCGGTTTTTCAAGGGTAGGTGATTGGGCAATTGATCAGTTACTAAAAGATCCATTTATTAAAAAATCAAAGCTTCTTGAAAAAAATGTTGATTCTGTTTCGGAAGAAGAATTCCAAGCACTTTTTAAGGGACTTCAAACAATTGACCTTAAGGCACCTTCTACAAAATCAGTTCTTTCTGTTGGTGAGGAGGCTCTTGCAAAAAGTGTGCAACGCTTAGGTGAAATGGATTTCTTTTCTGTTGTAACGAGAAAACCCAAAATCTGTGATTTTAAGCCAGTACAAATTGAAGTTGCAATAGCCAGGCTCAAAGACAATCACGATAACGAAACTCCAGTGCAGGTATTAAGGTTTGCCAACAGGGTACCTTTGCAGTTTGATAAATCGGGTTGTGCGATTTCGCAGGCCGTGTCGTCTGTTAATTGGCGCGCATATGGGTTAATACAACCAAAAGGTTCTTTACCTCTTGGCCCATATATCATGGCAGTAAGTGTGGTTTCACCTTTTATAAAATTCAGAAACGCTTCTAAAGAAACAATTGATAGTTCTGATGAACTTGTAGAGGAAATTCGTCGTGCATTAATACAAGCGGGGCAAAAACTTTCAAGACATATAAAAAGAGAGCATAAAGCAAATGAGCTTGAACAAAAAATAAGGCACATTGAACAATTTGGACCTATTCTTGTTGGTGGACTATGTCGAATACTAAATGCACCTAAAAAAAGACAATTAAAAGCTGAGGAGGGTTTGGGAATTCTTTTGGGTAGAGATGCGAAAAATGTTGCACAGGAGCTAAAAGAAGCAAACGTACGTTTAAGCAAATTGACGCCAACAGAAAATTCAGATGAAGATGAAACTGTTTTAGCGGGAGATACCACTGCTTTAGATGATGAAGCTGATACCTTTAATTTAGAACTCGAGGAAGAGACTACAAAAAAGAA
>CAZQUK010000364.1:1312-3223 GCA_964596435.1 uncultured Oligoflexia bacterium | reverse complement strand
ACATATAAAGGTAAAAAGCTTGGAAGTTTTGGCGATTTTAGTACTTTTAGTTTTCATGCAGTAAAAAATCTGCCAACAGGTGATGGCGGTATGATTTTAACCAATAGTGAGGCATCTTATAAAGCGCTTACTCGTTTAAGGTGGGTTGGGATTGATAAAGACACGTGGTCAAGGTCAGAAAAACAGTATTCATGGAAATATGATATTAATGAACTTGGATATAAGTATCATATGAATGATATTACAGCCGTAATTGGCCTTGCCCAGTTAGAACTTCTAGATGACCATAATAAAATTAGACGCTATTATGCCAATAGATATTTAGAAAAACTTGCGGATGTTGAAGAAATTGATTTGCCAGTTGAGCGTGATGATTTTAGGTCAAGTTGGCACAATTTTGTTATAAAAGTAAAAAATGAAAAGCGAGATGGTATGTTTGAATGCTTGGCAGAGGCTGGAATTTCCACTGGAATGCATTATGAACCTATACATTGGCACAAAGTGTTTAGTGGTAAGTGTGTTGCAAAGAATCTTGATGTTTCAAATAAAGTAGCCAGAGAACTTTTAACGTTACCGCTTTTTCCTGCTCTAACTATAGATGAACACGATTACATTATTAAAACCATTAGAAAGTATTTAAGAAAATGAGTAAAACTAAAGCTCAGGGTGCTTTTTTATTTTTAACAGGTGGCATTGGGGATAATTTACTATGCTTGCCCTTGGCACTTGAGCTTGGAAATAAACTTAGATTAAAAATTGTTGTCATAACAACTTATGAGTATGAATTTTACAAAGAAATATTTGGAGCTTCTTGTGTCTTTCTTTGTAAGACAAAAAAAGAACTATTTACATTGGTCCCAAAAAGCATTGGGTTTAATTATTGGTTGTTTCCTGTTTCATCTAGTACGCGCAGATTTAGGTTGCTGCATGTATTTGCCCCATGGATTCAAACAATGGGTTTTACTTCTTACACAACAGAAAAAACATGGCAGGGGGATTTTGGGTTTAAATATTGTTTAATGCCTGATCTTGGAAAAAAATCATGGAAAAATCAACTAAGATTATTCTATTTAATTTTTCCAAAAGAATTTTTTCTTAATAAGACTTGGGAAAATTACATGCAGGTTGTGCTTAAAAGGTTAAATTTAACCAATTATTTGGTAAGAGACGTAAAGTCAGTTGCAATACATGCTGGTTCTAATAAATACATGGCAGGTTTAGAAAAGTATAAAAGGTGGCCGATTGACAGGTATTTTGATTTAATTAAAGAATTAAAAAATAAAACAAATATTGAAAAAGTTTACTGGTTAATTGGTCCCGGTGAAGATGATATTGTAAATGAAGTTAAAAAATATGCTAAAGAAAATTCTGTGAATGAAATTATTTTTTGTAATAAAAAATTTAATGGAAGTATACTGCAACTTTTAAGGTTTTTGAGTGAGGTTGATTATTTTATTGGTAACGATTCTGGCATTTCACATTTAGCTTCCATTACAGGTATCCCAATGACTGTACTTGTAACAGGTATTGGGCAGGTATTGTTTACTGGCCAAAATGGAATAAGGACACAGCTATTGTGGGAAGATGTTGAATGCAAAGGCTGTTGTGTGGGTATGTCAAAGGGATTAGCTGGTATGTATTATTGCCCGTTTGATGCAAAATGTATGAAAGATTTAACTCTAGCTAAGATTACAAAAGAGGTTAGTGAGCATATTTTAATTAGTGTGGGGGCTGATGGCGGTTTTATTAATAAAGAATTAAATAGTAAGGAAATCAAGATACAGTAATGATTGATAGAGATCTTATTAGTGAAATACTTGTAAAAGTGGATTTGACTTATAAATTTCGCAATGACAATAAACCAGATTGGCACGCCGTTCTTGATTTAATGGAATACGTACCAGTTTCTTA
>CAZQUK010000364.1:0-1302 GCA_964596435.1 uncultured Oligoflexia bacterium | reverse complement strand
TACAAATTTTGAACTTGATTATCAGATTGCATATGTTGAAGATGCCCTAGATAGTTCTCAAAAATATTTAGATTTTTCATTAGTTCTTGAACATGAAAACAAATTTGTCGGTATTTGGCCAATTGGAGCTTTTTATGATGGGGTGAATTGGCAACTAAGGTCACAAGAAACCACAATTAGAGTGCCATTGTTTATTAAAAACATACAAGAAAAAACTAAGAAACGAATTGTTGAAAAATGTATTGTTTTTTTATTTGAATTTGCAAAGAATTGCAAACAAGTGTCTTTAGATTTAAATAGTATGAATTATTTTTATGATACAGATGTTGTTCACAGGAAGCTTGTTGAGTATGGTGCGAAAGTTTCGGTAACACACGACTTGTTTGTAGATTTATCAAAGTCTTTTGAGGAAATAAGAGTTAATTTCAGAAAAAGTTATAGACCACTTATTTCAAAGGGGCTTGAGCTTTGGGCGTGTGAGGTTTTGAGCCATGTGCCGGATGATATATTTAATGAATTTAGAAACCTGCATATACATGTTGCAGGACGTGAAACTAGGTCATTAAGAACATGGGAATTACAAAAAAAAGCTGTAAACGATGGGAACTCGTTTTTAGTGGTGCTACGAGATAAAAATAATAAAATGATTGGTTGTAGTTTGTTTGATTGCTCTAAAACTCACTGTATGTATTCTGTTGCAGCTTATGATAGAGATCTTTTTGAATTGCCACTTGGTCATGTTGTGCAGTTTAGGGCTATTGAAAAAATGAAATCTCTTGGCTTAAAATGGTACTATATTGGACACAGACCATTTGAAGGGGATTTACCTAAGCCTACGGACAAAGAAATTCAAATTGGAAGATTTAAAGAAGGCTTTATGTCCAATATGTTTTTTAGATTACACTACTGTGTGCCAGTTAGGTGATGTTTCATTGAAAAAAACAAGTAAAGATAATTTTTTTATTAATCATTTCAAGAAAGCCTTTGGCTTGAATAGTATTTCTGTTTTAATAAAAGTATTTAATACACTATTATGGGGCTACTTAGATAATAGCAAGTTGCTTGGTTATTTTGCACTTGTTAGTGTTCCTTCAAGCATTTTTCAAAAAGGTGCCACAGTTGGGCTTGTTGCCCAAACACAGATTCCTTCGCTTAATGTTGAACAGGAGGGCAGTTGTCTAAAGGCTGCAATGCTTGTTGATTACTTGCTTATGTTAATTGTTGCAGTTGTAGCGTCAGTTGTGTTTTTTTTAACCGATGCTGATCTTATTAAAAACTTAGGGGTTGCCTTTTATTTATTTA
>CAZQUK010000363.1:0-3254 GCA_964596435.1 uncultured Oligoflexia bacterium | reverse complement strand
ATGTAGCAGTTTTGAACTTATTGGCCAAAATAGACAATCATCAACTCCGCTTTCAAGAGCGGTGATAATGGTTCCTTCGTCAACTTCTTCAGTAAAAACCATAACTATTGGTAATTTATTATGTAATTTATGATTCCTTATCTGCTTACAAATATCTATGGTGTCATGTTTCCTAAAACTATAGTCAATTATTAAAAAATTAGGTTTTAAATCGTCAAGGTATTTAATGATATCTTTTTCTTTATTAATGCAATAAACTTTACAGTTCTGTTTAATTAGCCGAATGTGGATAAGTTCTTGGGCTTCTCCGTCAAGGGCGGCTAATAAAAAGTTACCATTCGACATTGAATGTTTATTTGCCTTTCTTTTTAACAAAAATATAACAAATCACTAATTCATTTCAAACAAAATATTGTTAGTTAATTGTTAGAAAGATTATTAACTCAAAGGAGGTCCTGTGACCACTACTATTTTTTTAATTATGGTTGGTATTTTAATTGTTTTTGCAATTTTCGATTTAATTGTTGGCGTTTCAAACGATGCTGTGAACTTTCTAAATTCGTCGATTGCTTCAAAAGTAGCTTCTAGAAAAGTAATATTAATTGTTGCAAGTCTAGGAATAATTGTAGGTGTTTTGTTTTCAGGCGGCATGATGGAAGTAGCCCGAAAAGGTATTTTCCATCCACAGTATTTTACAATGCCTGAATTAATGTCCATATTCCTTGCTGTTATGATAACGGATATATTGCTTCTTGACCTTTTTAATACATATGGATTTCCAACGTCAACTACGGTTTCAATTGTGTTTGAGCTTTTAGGTGCGGCTGTTGCCGCTTCGATCTTTAATATACTTAATAATAGCGGATCTTTATATAATGTTTGGGATTATATTAACACAAGTAAAGCAATGACAATTATTTTTAGTATATTGCTTTCGGTGGTTGTGGCTTTTTCTTTTGGAGTAATAGCACAGTTTTTAACAAGAATTATTTTTACATATGATTACAAAAAAAGGCTTGTTCGATATGGTGCTATTTGGTGTGGGGTTGCCTTAACGTCAATTACTTTTTTTATTCTTATTAAAGGTGCAAAGGGAGCTTCTTTTTTTAGTCTTGAAACGGTTTTATGGATTAAGTCACATAGCCTTCTAATCTTGAGTGTAATGTTTATTATTTCAACAATTATTGCTCAAATTCTGATTTTCTTAAAAGTAAATATTTTAAAATATATAATTTTAATTGGAACCTTTGCTTTGGCATTGTCTTTTGCAGCCAATGATCTTGTTAACTTTATAGGTGTTCCTTTGGCGGGACTCTTGTCTTATAATACTGCTGTTTTATCCGACGCTCCTCTTACAACAACGATGAGCGCTCTTGCGGGTAGTACACCAATTAATTCGTTTTTTCTACTTATTGCGGGTATTGTAATGGTAATAACACTTTGGGTTGCTAAAAAAACGCGCACAGTTTCAGAAACTGAAATTGGTTTAAGTCAGCAAGGAGAAAAAATTGAAAAATATGGTTCAATTGCAGCTTCAAGATTTATTGTAAGAATGACTTCTCATTTTTTTCAGGTTTTTAGAAATATAGTTCCTCAAGGTATACAAACTTTTGTGGATTATAGAGTTAATCCAGAAAGATTTTCATCCCCTGTTACACAAGGAGATATTGCTTCTTATGATTTGATTCGTGCATCGGTTAATCTAATGGTTGCAAGCGGTGTGATTTCTTTTGCTACTTCTCTAAAATTACCACTATCTACAACTTATGTAACTTTTATGGTTGCAATGGGTACTTCTTTTGCGGATGGCGCTTGGGGACGCGATAGTGCTGTATATAGAGTAACGGGTGTTTTAACCGTTATTGGCGGTTGGTTTATTACAGCTTTTATGGCCTTTACAGCTGCCTTCATTTTCTGTTCAATAATGTCATACTTTTCAGTTTATAGTGTTATATTTTTACTAATAATTGTTTCTGTTATTATTTGGATAAATCATAAAACTCATCAAGAAAAATTAAAAGACAAAGAAGAAGATGAGATATTTAATCTTAAGAAGATTGAGGACCCAAATAAGTCTATTCTAATTACTTATGATCATTTAGCAAAACTGTTGCAGGAAATTGCAAACTCATTAAATCTTGCACTTGAGGCACTTTTTGCACATGATATTTATCTCTTACGAAAAGAGAAACGGAGAGTAAAACGAATTCAGTTATGGTCAAATATCATTATTGCAAATATTTTTAAGGTCTTAAGGCTTTTACAAAAAGGTGACACCCCAAAAACATTTAAATATGTGCAAATTATAAGGCGTCTTCAAAAACTTACTGATGGGTATCGTGACATTGTTTTAAGATCATATACCCATGTCAATAACCACCATAAGGGACTTCTTCCAATTCAAATTGAAGAGTTAAAAGAAGTAAAGGACACAATTTTGCCACTTCTTGATGATGTAGCGAATATTTTTTCTAGTAAAGAAATAATAAACTATGATGCCATATCTGATAAATATAAACATCTTTGGGAAATTGCTGATAAAATAAATGAAAAGCAACTTATTAGAATTAAGGATGGAACATCAAAAACAAGGTTAACTATTTTATTTTATTCAATTTCTTCAACATCGCTAATGATTGCAAAACAAAACCTTAAGTTGCTTCAGATATTTAAGGAATCTTTTTTTGAAGGTAAGTGATTACGAAATCGGGATTGCTAAATATGTAAGTGTTTGGGTTTTATACAAAAGTCTTTCCGCAAAATGTCCTAGAAAATGTCACTGTAAATGTCCCAGAAAACTCGTAACAACCAATTATTTAATACAAAATAGCTGTTTTGTATTAAATAATTGGTGATTTAAAAAGTTCTAGCATAAAGACAATCAGAGCAGGTTTCTAATCTCCTCTGCAGCATCAAACCAACTATTCTCATCCTGAAGAAGCTCTGTCAACCGACTTGATGATTCTTCTCCAATGAGGTTTTTTTGCTCCAATAGTCAACTGGTGGGCGTGGCCGATTTTTTAGGTATCTCGATCTTTCACTGGGCATTTAGATATTTCCTCTGCATGGATTTATTGGTTTCATGAAATTCAGCATTAGCCCCCTGAAACCATAACTCATCAATTTCTATCAAAAAGATTAAAAAGTCACCATTTACATTCCAGGATGCATTGTCATGGGGAAAAACATCAAAACTTTGTAACTTCTCAATAAGTTCAGGTATGCTGCGGTGCTAGTCTCAACGTGTTTGAGTA
>CAZQUK010000362.1:0-3279 GCA_964596435.1 uncultured Oligoflexia bacterium | reverse complement strand
CAAAAAGTTCAACAATTTCAAACTATATCCGCCGTAAGTTTTTGAGAAGTTACCATTTAAATAATACAAACAACTAGGGTTACAGCGCATATGTTGTGATAATCAAAACAGAGTGTTTGCTCATTAAACAAAAACATAGTTAAACTTTTCAGCAGCCATAAAAGCAGTTACAGCCACACGAAAGTGTTTTTAATATGCCACGATGCTGCTCCGCGTTAATGTGGAGTTTTTTTCTGATGTTATTTATTATTATAAAATTGTAATGAAACTTGAACCAGCAACAAAATCGGAGCAAAATATCTTTTACTTACTCTGAAAGAATATATTCTGTGAATAAACGAATTAATGACATATTAAATAACTATTCAAATAATTCAAACTGGTTCTTCATACTCTTACTAGTTCTAATTCCAATATTCCTTTTTCCAGATATAACGTTCCAAAATCTAAATTTCGTTGTTAACGGCGACAATCATTCATTTCTTTTTTCGTTCTTTTTTGAGTTTATTGACTCAATTAAGACCTATGGCGAGCTAAACCCCTGGAACGATTATATTTGGGGAGGAATGCCCGCAATTGGTAATCCAAACATACCAATGAACCCAATTCTCTACACACTTCTACATCTTGATAAATCAAATTTTATTGTTGCCATGAATTGGCACCATATAGTTGAACTTTGGCTTGCTTTAATTGGCATGTTTTTTCTTTTAAGGTGCTTAAAGTTTACAAAGCTTTTTTCACTTCTTGGAGCACTTTTATATCTTTTTTCATGGACAACAGAACCCGCAATGAATGCTATTGCAACTTATTTTCACTTTGTCATGATTCCATGGACCTTATATGTAATTTTCACACTATCTCAACGTTCCAATTTACTGAGCATAACAATACTTACCGCTCTTTTTTATTATCAGATTACATACGGCATTATTCAGTTTTCTCTTTATAGTTTCCAAATTATTGGGATTATGGTTTTTTGGGTATTTAAGGAAAAAGCTCCGTTTAAAAAATCATTTCCCATAATATTCATAAGTGGAATATGCGCAGTCCTTTTTTCTTTACATCATATATTACCTATTTACGAATATATTAATGAATTTAAATCAGGAAGTCGTCAGCTACTTGATCTTGACCATCATATTCGCATCGCAAAGGCCCCCATTCACCACACAATTAATCTCTTTTTCCCATATTTTCAAAAGTACTTTCATTATGGATATCAGGGAGATGGATGGTCAGCGTGGGAATCTTATAAAGCATACATAGGTATTATGCCATTTTCTTTTACCATTTTTGGTTTTCGTCATATTTTTCGTATAACCAGAATAAATCTTCATAATATTTTTTCTTTTAGATTAGCAGTTTTAATACTTATAATCATTTTTTTTGCTTCTACTACAATCGGTGGAAAAATATTTCTTTATCTTAACTTTGGCAAAGCCATTTCATTTGCAAGAATCAATAACTTTTTAATTTATCCACTATTATTTCTGTCACTTTATGAAATAAAGAATGTTTTTGAGGATAAAATATTATTTAAGAAATATACAATATTTTGTCTTTGTTTTATTTCGTTTATTATATCGCTTCATTCTTTTGGTTTAATGGAAATTATTTTAAATAGCTTATACACCCAAGGTGTAAAACTTTTTCCCGGTGCTACCACAAGCACTGTTTCTGATATTCTGATTAAAAATGGAAACATTGCTAAAAACAAGCTTATTATTCAAATACTATTGTTAACCGCTGGTTTAATTTTAATTTCATTAAAATTTACTTTTTTTACGCGACTTAAAAACAATGTTATTATTTTTTTACTCTTCAGTATAATAATTCTGGATGTCGCTTTTCTTTCTAGATACGAAAGAAAAGTAGGTTCCGGTTCCTATCCCTACAAAAGCACCTATGAATATAACAATATTTTTCTAACTACACTCTATTCACAAAATGACCTGAATTATTTTAATTTATATTCGCTCTTAGGGAAACTTGAACGCAAAACTGGCTTAAGCTCGAATATTAATTCAATAACAAAAATTCCAACAACAAATGGCGTTACAAGTTTTACACCAGTAAAATCAGACTTTGTCAATACAACACAAAGAGCCGAATACGGACAAGTACCCTATTCACTAACAATATTAAAACTATTTTCAATAAAATATCTTTTATTTGATTCTAACTTCATAAGTCTGAATGAACTAAAAAAGCTTTACGGAAATAATTTCGAGCTGTTATCAGAAGAAAGCAATTTGGTACTTCTAAAGTACAAAAAAGCGATTTCAAAATATTATTTTCCAAAAAATATAAATGTCATTTCTAATACTATTAATCTAAAGAATAAAATTAATTCAAACGATTTTAACCCACCTAACATCTCATATATTCAAGAAGGTGTGAATTACAATGCGCCAAGAGGGTGTAGCTGTTTCAAAAAAGATTAAGCAATTTAACACTTACGATAAGAAATAATTGCAATTCTTCTGTTTATTTGGCTGCAAATATTCGTGATTACCCTTGGTGGCACATATTTATTGATGGAAAAGAAATAAATCAAAAAAACATCAACATACAACATAAACTCATATCAATCCCAAGTGGTATACACAAACTTGAAATAAAATTACTCCCAAAAGCTTAATACTGGGCATTAGGCTAAGTATTATTAGTTTGTTTTTATTTATTTTATCAATGCTTGGAATTATTATTTTAAAACATGTGAATAAAAACAATAAAATTGGTGGCCGCCTTAGTCAATTTCATAAATGAATCTTTTACCAAAGGTTTTCATTACACGCCTTAACATCACTAAAATAATAGTCCCTTAATAGTTTCACACCATGTATTAAAAAAAGAATAGTTCCAAATATAAAACTCAGAATATGGAACCAATAAACGTAAGGATTAATAGAACTAAAGATAAAACTCAAATTATTTAACCCCTTTTTTACAAAAACAGCTTGAAAAGCATAATTTGCACGTATTATTTCTTTTTTTTCTCCATTTACTTTCACTTGCCAATCAGGGTGGTAATTTTCCAACCTAACCAAAAATCCATCTTCTGGGGCATCTAATTTAAGATTAACTTCGTGTAAGTTGGATCTTTCAGATTCCAAAATAATTTTAGTGGTTCTGTTCCTTTTAAAAAAAATCTTATTTTTAAAACTTAAAGCAGGGACATCATCTCCATAAAAAAATACTTGTGGATAATAATTAATCCCATAAGTGCGATAATGTTTTACCATTTCATTAATTTCCCGATTTTTACATTTTTCC
>CAZQUK010000361.1:0-3307 GCA_964596435.1 uncultured Oligoflexia bacterium | reverse complement strand
TTCAATTGCTTTTGGGGGAAAAAAATTCATGCGGCCCAAACAAACCTCGCATTTCATTGTCCAAAACGGGCGGCCGTTTTTCATTACAACCCCGCCATTTGGACACATTTGTACACACAATTCACAAGCTGTGCATTTGTGCGAGGAGTGCTGTAATTTTGCAAGCCCAAAGCGTCCAAGTATAAGGTACAATACTGAAATTGGTAAAAGTATAATCCCGCCAAATAAAAACACAAAACGCTCAAAAGCTTTTTTTCCGGAATAAATTTTATCTAAAAATACTATTGCCTTATTTTTTGCCCGCTCATTTATTGCTCGTGCACTGCTTTTACTGAACCCGGGGTGCAGCTGTACCCAGTTTGAAGCCATATCAAGACCAGATACGCCCCTAATTTTATAACCCTTTAGTGATAAAATAATAGCAATTAAATAACCGGCCGTTCCTTCAAGACCAGAAAAAAATAAGCGTCCTAACTTTGTTCCAGCACATGTTGGTAGAACAAAAACGTGAGTCTCATTACCTTTGGGTAACTTGAAAGCAAATTTTATTACGTGCCATGGAGCTGTGAATCCATGTGTTGGCATTAAAATACCCATTAATGTGTTTGGTAATAGTATAAGCGTTCCTGTGGTGTTGTTTTTAGAAGCTGTGTCGATATCATTGCTAATGGTTACATTAGCATCATCAAGCGATTGGATGGTAATCCTAACTTTTTCACCATAACTTATAGCCAATGCTTCTGCCCACCGGGTTGCCCGATACGTGTTTCCTGTTCCTGATGAATAAAATAAAACAATATTTTTATAATTCATGTTTTGCTCTATCAAGTCTGACAATCGTTTTTAAGTTCAAGTAAAAATTTGGGATATTTCCTTGTTCCAAGTCCGTGCCAGTCAGCATCAAGGGCCGTGAAAACTTCTTTTTTACTGGCCAAGCTGTTTGTTAAAAGATATTCAAAAAGAAAGCTTGATTGTCTTTCGTTTGCAATAGAATGCGAACTTGAAATTTGTGAATAAATCCAATCTGAAAATTTCATAAACTCTAAAAATACAGAATCAGCTTTTGCAATAAAAACACCCATGGTATTTTTGAATTTACCGTGGTTGTAAAAAATGTTCCACAATTGGGCAAAACGCTTTAGTCTTTGCATTGTATTAAAATCAAGTATGTTATTTTCAAGAATTTCATACGGCGCGGTGTTTGAAAAAATCATTCCATATGTTTTAGTGTGCTTTATAATCGGGGCACCTTTTAACCGTTTTAGAATTTCAACCTGTATTTCATTTGGATGTAGCTTTATAAGTTTATTAAAACTGTATTCAATATCTGTTAATTGTTCCCCGGGTAAGCCAACAATAATATCTGTGAGCAGCATTATGTTTGTGTGTTTGACTAAATAATCAATAGCAGTTGCGGCTTGTTCCAGGTTTTGTTTTCGGTTAATTAGTTTTAAAGTTTCAGTTTTAAAGCTTTGAATTCCAACTTCAAATTGTATGGCACCTTCCGGGAACCAGGAAAGGATAGGTAAAATATTTTCTGCTAAATAATCAGGCACAATTTCAAAATGAAAAAACAAATCACGTCTTTTTTCAAGCTCTGAGTTTAGATACTTAAGTACGTGAAGCACACGCTTGGGGTTTAGATTAAAGGTTCTATCAATAAACTTAAACCGCTTTGCACCGCGACTTATTAATGTGTGTACCGCTTTAATCACAATATCAAGATCAAAATATCTGACAGTATTATCAAGTGCGGATAAGCAGAAATCGCAAGAAAACGGGCACCCGCGTGATGTTTCTATGTAAACAAATTTATTATCAATGTCTTCGTTCGTATATTCATTATATGGAAGTTTTATGGCGTTAATATCCGGTATCTTGCCATCAAATACTTTTACTAAAAAAGCCTTATCGCTGCCACCCCCAAGAATATCGCTGCAAAGTTTATAAAATTCAAAATCTGCTTCACCCTTTATTAAATAATCAGACGCAATAAATGCAGGATTGTTTTCATATTCAAAACTTACTTCGGGTCCACCTATAATTATTTTAATATTGGACCTTAGTGCCTTAATGGTTTCAATAAGTTCAAGTGATTCTTTTACGTTCCAAATATATATTCCAATTCCGATAATTTTAGGATTTTCTTTTAAAATATCCTCTGCCATATTTGTGATAGGAATTTGAACTGAAAATTCTAATATTGTTGTTTGCTCAATGAGCTTGCCCATGTTTGATTTTAAGTATCTTAAGCCAAGCGATGTGTGTATGTATCTTGCATTTATTGTCGTCAGTACAATGTTATGCATAATAGTTATCCATGGCCTGAATTAATTCTTTACTTTCATGAATATAGGCAAAGCCGTGAGCAAGGTTTGTAAGCGACGCATTATGAAGCTCAATATCGGATGTGGCATTCGCATCACTAATAAAATGCACCCGGTAATCTTTTACAAAAGCATCTCTTGCCGTTGTTTCACAGCAAAGGTTTGTCATAACCCCGGTAATTATTAAATCTGTAATGTCTTCTTCAATTAATACATGCTCAAGGTCACTTTTATAAAAAGCGCTATATCTGGTTTTTTTAATTACATAGTCGTTTCTTGTACGTGGAAGTATATCAATAATTTTATGATCCTTAGTGCCCGTAATAATATGGTCAAGCCACCATTCAAAAAGCTGGCCCGCATCTTTTTCGGGTTTTTTATGACCATGTTGTGTGAAAATAACGGGCTGTTTGTGTTTATGATACGCCTTAATTAAGTGGCAGACGTTTTCTACAATTGGGAACGCAAAACTTGAAAAATAGTTTTGCATATCAATTACCAGGAGTGCTGATTTGCTAAACGCCGGAAGTTTTTGTTTTGTTATATAAGATTTGTAAGAACTTACCATAGTTTATTAATTACCAAAATCGGGGTTTGCATAACAGTAACAACATTTGTGATAACATTTTTGTGTGTAATTTCCAATATCTCTTGAATATGTACAAGCACATTCTTTTCTTTGCGATGGATCTTTTTTTAGCGACACATCTTGACCTGTAATTCTTGAAATATAGTGCCCGTCAATACAGGAAGCTTTTTCAATGTTTTTAATGTCTGAAAAAATCACGGCCCCGCCCAGCGCCGCACTTTCAACTTTTACCTTACTTTCAACCAGCGACGCACTTTCAAATAAATAATTATTACAGCAAAATTGAAGGCTAATTCCGTGCGTACTAGCGCTTTTTGCAAGGTGGGTCAGCGTTTCAAGTTTTTCGCACATTGGCGGGGCAAAAAACTCAACCCCCCTTTTTTTTAGTTTT
>CAZQUK010000360.1:0-3309 GCA_964596435.1 uncultured Oligoflexia bacterium | reverse complement strand
CAAGCGTCTCCTTCAGCCCGTGTAGTGGGGAAATATTGGGTCAAATTCAGGTATTTACAATAAGTTATAAAAACCACAAAATATATGGTAAAGGTCTAAAATTATGGCCGAGCGCAAGAACCAATTCACCAAAGAACAGCTGATTCTCAACTTCAAAGTTGACGAGTGTGATAAAGGTGAGCGCCTGGATTGTTTTCTAAAAAAATACTTAAAACGTCTATCAAGGGTTAGGCTTCAAACAATTATAAAAAATCAGAATATTGAAATAAAAAGAGAACAGGGCAAGCACCTTTCAATTGGAAGAATTAAGGCCAGCTTAAAACTTTTAAGAAACGATGAAATAATTGTTTATCAAAAAAGATCTGATGAGCCATTTGTTAATTTTAACTATAAAACAATTTATGAGGATGCCGATATCCTTGTTATTGATAAGCCGGCACCAATCCCGGTTCATCCTGCTGGAAAATATCTTTTTAATACCCTTTTATCTTATCTTTACACTTTGGACAAATATATAGGCTGTGAGCTATTTTTGGTTCATAGAATTGATAAAGAAACAAGTGGAATACTTGTGCTGGCAAAATCAAAAGAGTGTTGCGCACACCTAATGAAACAATTTAGTGAAAGAAAAATCAAAAAACGCTATCTTGCAATTGTTAGAGGTAATTTTAAATCAGAAACAGAAACGGTTAATCTACCCATTGGAAAAGATACAAATTCTAAACTTTCACTTAAAATGACTATAATACCGGAAAAACTGGGTGGAAGTGCCTCTAAAACTATTATTAATGTTCTTGAAAGAAGACTAGGTTACACACTTGTTGAATGTTTACCAGAAACTGGAAGACAACATCAAATAAGGGTTCATTTAGACGCTATTGGCTTTCCAATAGCCGCAGATCCTGTATATGGTTTTCCTGAAATAAATGGATGTATGATGTCTCCAGAAAGGTTGGATGAAGCCTCCCCTCACCTATCAAGACAGGCGCTTCATGCGGCTGGTATTTCTTTTACACACCCAGTGAAAGCTAAAAAGATGGATTTAAGCCTGGAGCTTCCAAGTGATCTAGCAGACTTCTGGACATCAATTCCTGAGGATAAGAAGCGCGCCAAGAGCGCCAACGACTATCAAGCTCTTCCTTAAAGTTTGCAGGTTCTTCTATAAACTTTTCAACAAGTACTTCCCGTAAAATTCCCAAATCCTGAACAACAGGCACACCAATAAAATCAGTATAGCCAGAGCCGCCGCTCAACAGATAATCAATTGTTGCAACCTTAAATACTCGGCCAGTAGGTGGTTCAATATTATTTTTCCTGTCATATAAGATTTCACCATCAACAGTTTCTACCTTCTGTAATTTAGCATTGTAATCAACGCCATCCTGAGCATTTCTGCAATCCTGAGAAAATATAACCTTAAGACCACTTTGCATTAGTACTGAATATCTTCCACATGACTTGATAGATCTATTTAGAATATCAAATAATTTTTTTACAGGTAAAGGAGTGATTGTCATTCCATGATTAGAAAAAGGAAGAACCTGAAAAAGATCCTCGTAGGTTATAACACCTTTATCGATGACATCTCTAAGGCCGCCAGTGTTTAACATACTGATTTCCGCATCAGCAACTTCTCTTAAAGCGTCAGTTAATGCATTAGAAAGCGGGCTCTCTTTTATTCTGCTCCTCCATATTGTTCCATTTGACCAACCAAGTTTTTGTCTGGCAAGAGGGGCAACGTCACGTTTTGCTTGAGCTATTAATCTGTAAACATTACGGATCATGTTAACTTTAACGCCTTCATATTTCAAAATCCACGATACCCTGCCAGAAGTGGATTTCTTTTTTTCTGCAGAACACAAGTATTGTACTGGTTTTGGGCAAGAATCAAATAACAATGGAACACCAGCAAATGTTCTCATTTTATTTAATACAAGTTTCTTTTTAGTTTTATCCCAAACCAGATCAACCCTACCGTACCTACGCATGTTGCTTGCAGATTGAAGTACAGGAACATTTTTAACAAAGTCATGATTAATAAAATGCGTGTGAGCGCCAATTAAAACATCAAGAGTAGGACCACTAATTCCGTAACTTTTCTTTTTAACACTAAGAATCTGCTGTGCTAAATCACTGGCCTCATTTTCACCAATAGTGTTGCCACCGTGGAACACAAGTATAAAAATATCCGCTTTGTTTTGTAGGAACGCTCTTGTTTCAAGATAACTTGAAACAGGATTTCTAAAAAAAAGATCCTCAACATTATCTGCTGTTGTTTGGCTGCTTGTTCGATAGTGATCCATTCCAATTACAGCCACCCTCACATCGGCAATATTTTTTATAATATAGGGTTGCAAAAACTCGGGTCTTCTGGCTCTTGCCCAGTTAATCTGGCCTTCATTTATTTCATCGTCCCAGCCAACAGGACGACCGTGTTTATCAAATAATGAATCCCTAAAATAAGTGTTAGCAGAAAGGAAAGGGAAACTTGACATGGCCCTTAATTTTATAAGGGCCCCTCTTCTGTTTTGATCGGGAGTTTCGGGCGTTACCCTGTCGTCGAGCCAACCAAGGGGGCCTAAATCATAAGCATGATTTCCAGGCGTAATTGCATCATAACCAATTTTGTTTAACAGCGAAAATACAAGCTGCCCTTCGTTGTAGTTACTGATAAGTCTACCCTGAAACTGGTCACCGGCATCAAGTAAAAGCACGCCTGCATTTTGACCATATTTATTATTGATCCCTTCTCTTATGGCCTTAACAACTCCTGCCCAAAACGACATACCACCATATGATTTATATAGGTCAGGATCTGTGGGTGGCTTTTTTAGTTCAGTTGGTTCAACATTTCCGTGAATATCGTTTGTATGTAAAATGCTGATTAGTTTTTCGTTCGCTTCAAGCTCAATTGTTTCATAATTAAAAGCATACGCTCCGAAGTCCCAGGATGGGCCACCGTGATATTTAAAATCGGATGGATTTACATAGGAAAATGCAAAAGAAGAACTTAAAAAAATGAGACTTAATAACAGTGTTTTCAAACTTTTGAACTTAATTAGACGAGAACGAAAAACATTTGATAAAGACTTAATAAAAAAAATATCATTACACAGAAATTTGTGCCCCATCATCCCCCCAAGGTAATATTTCATCTATGTTAGGACCTTACATAAGAAAATCAGGAAAAGCAAAATCTTACGCATCCACCAGATCTAGTACAATAAGCCACCCACCACTACAAGGTGTTGTGTAAAAAAAAATTTGATTAAAATTATTACTCAACGCACAATACCTGTGCCCTTGGTC